>VGZN01000356.1 GCA_016872635.1 Planctomycetota bacterium
CAACAATCCTTAGCCGACCTTCGAGCAATCCCTTGGGTGTTCAGTTGGGGGCAAGCTCGCTTTTTCCTATCGGGATGGTATGGGGTCGGTTCCGCGCTCGATCGACTCCTTAACACCGATCCTGCCGCCTTCGCAAAGGTCGAAAAGACTTGGAACCGATGGGCTCCTCTTCATTACTTGATCAGCAACGTCGCGACGAGCCTCGCCGCGACCGATCTGGAAATCATGCGATCCTACGCTGGCATGGTTGAAGATGTCGCGTTAAGGGAACGCTTCATGCATGCTATCGAATCCGAACTCCAACTTACACGAGAACGGATCGAACGCATCTACGGAGGAGCTTTGGAAGAACGTCGGCCAAACATCCAGCGGATGATGAACCTGCGATCGAGTGGCTTGAAAGTCCTGCACCAACAACAAATCGACTTGCTGCGGATGTGGCGCAGTTACCATCGTATGCAGCAAACCCAAGAAGCAGATCGACTGATTCCCCAATTGCTGCTGACGGTCAACGCTATCGCGAGTGGGCTGGGAACCACCGGCTGACCATCGGAAGTGGGAATAGAACGATTGCGCAGCTACCGGTGCCGGATGAATGCCTGCAATCTTTCGGAATCTTCGCTAGAGTGCCCTTGCCACCAAGGTTGTCTGGCCGATACAAGCGTGTATGGATAGGTCTGCGCCACGTTCGGCGGGTTGACATAAGGATGCAGTCATGGCGAAAAAGCCTCAAAAGACGACTCCACAGCGGGTAGTGGAAGGTCTCCTCATGTTCGCTCCTGCCCCGATCCGCAGTATCGCAGCGACGCCCCTGGGGTCTCGGATCCTGCTCACTATAGCTGCAGGTTTGCTCGCCACAGGTGCTCTTACCGTCGACTGGGAAGGCGGAGTTCCCCACTTTCATGTGAACCGCGAAAAAGTCCAAGAAGCTGGGGCGATGATCAAAGAGGACCTTCGCGGCCAAGGGATCAGCTGGTCTCAGAATCAAGGCACCGTCACTGTCGGTGCGGATGGTCAACAGTACTCGTTCCAACCCAACCAGATTTTGCCAAGCTTCCAAGGTGCTGGTGTTCCTGCCAGCGGCTACGCTCACAATGGTCAACCTGTCGTGCATGGATACCAACAAGGTTACGTGCCTGGCGGGGCCGTTCCGGGTGGTTATCAACCTCAATCGCCCGGTTATCCGAATTACCAAGGCCAAGTAAGCCAGTACCCTGCGACCCAAGGTGCTTGGAATCAGAACCCTGCATACTATCCTCCAGCAGTGCCGGGGTATGCACCCGCGCAGCAGCAACCCGTACAAGCATACGGGTCTCAAGGATACGGAACGCCGCAAGGCTATGGTGGCGCGCCGGGGTATGGTGCCGCCCAAGGCCAACTCTATCCGCCCGAATACCGACGCTAAACCGACCACTAGCGCGTCGCCACTCACCCGGACCCGCAGTTGCTCTTACTTCCGCTGCCCTCTATTGCCCGGTCTACCTTAGCCGCGGTTTAAAAATCTTGGTCGCGCGGAAAACCACGGATAATGAGGCAAGAGATGTGAGGCTTACGACGTTCGGTATGAGGTACGAGGTGTAAGCTAACAGCCGGGATCTTTAGCAAGATCCACTACGATTGATTGATGGCTTCGCGTCCTCATTCCTTCGCGCATTCGTCCCTTCGCGTGCCCCATCCCCACCAACTAAACCGACCGCTAGCGCGTCGCCGCTCACCTGATACTCAATCTACTTGCAGATCCTATCGGTTCTGCTTCCCATCCACCGTATGCCGAATAATAAAATCCACCAAAGGTTTCGGATCGTCCAACCCATGAGGATGATGGCCAACGCCTGGCTTGTGATAAACCTCGACCGTGCCCCCAAGCTCCTTGTACCTCGCTTCCACCAGGCTCGTATTCTCCTCATAGGGAACCACGTCGTCTGCATCGCCAACCACATAGACCAGGGCGATCTTTTGCCTGGCTAATGGCGACAACTGATCGATCGGATTCCCATCGTATGCAATCGCATCCGCTTCACTCGAAAAACCATAACTCTGCTTCATCGCTTGCCAGTCACCAGGACTTCCCTTTCCTTTGCCCTTTCCACCAGGCCAACTCTTCATGTCGAGGACGGCAGCGTCTCCATAAATCACCGAGACGTTTTCAGGATGCTCAGACGCATAGCGATGGGCATACAATCCACCTCGACTAATGCCGATCAATACTGCTCGTTTTGCGAATCCTCGTTGGATCAAAAATTGATGGAAGGACGCGAGTTGCTCGACCGCCTCAGGTGAACCAAACGTATTACCCACCGAAAGATAAACGTGATAGAACCCTCGTTCGAGGAGCTGTGGAGCAGCGCAGCGGTCGGTGAACGCACCGGGGAACATCAAACACCACGAAAACAACCCACTACCGATCGGCTTGTTGGGCTCAACAACCCATGCTTCCATCCCTTGAAATTGAAAACGATGCCTTTGGAATCCCTGCCATCGATCGATGGTTTCACCTTCGAATCGTAGATCGATCGACGATAGCTTAGCCAATTCCTTGGTTGGCGAAGTGGTCTCATTCGAGGAAGGGGGTTGTTGAGCCCATGCATTGCATCGTATTGTCGCACTCTGGATAGCGAAGATCGTTACCAACATGACGCAGAGACCAATACCGATAGGATTGTATTTCTTCACGGAATCCACCCACGTTTTACATACTTAATGACCAGACGCTTTGAGAACTGATTGTTGCACATGCGAATCATGCGTGTACGAATAATCCGATTCTTTCTCACCCCGTAGGATACTCGCCATATCGGCGGCGTCATCCACATAGCGGACATACTTTGGAAACTGTACTTCTTGCATTCCGCTACGGTAGTTGCCGCGTGCTTTGGAAAGGGTTAGCGTCGCTGTTGGGTTGTCCAGGGGCTGGATATGAATGGTTCCTTCGCTTCCACATACAACCAAGTGCCTACGATTAAATCCCTCAACTTCGACTGCCGACGACTTCACCGAAGCGATCGCATGCGGGTACGTGAATACGGCGAGCATATTGTCGTTCAGCGTGTCGCCCAATGCCTTTGTCGGCTGGGAGAATGGGTGAACGCGATCGGGATTTCCCATCAGTCCAACAAGTAAATCGATCAAGTGGCAGCCGAGTTCAAACATCATTCCACCTCGATACTTCGCCCGCTCGATACGATCCGATGCCGGCAGTACTTTGCTCATGACCGCATGGATTTCGAAGATGTCCCCTAAATAACCATGCTTCAGGAGCTCTCGCAAAAGGTGGATGGCGGGGTTGTAGCGGTACATGTATCCCATTTGAATCAGCAGACGTGACGCTTCGGCCTTGCGGATCAATTCTTGGAAGCGAGGAAGCGATTCGCCGGCTGGTTTGTCGAGATGAACATGCATGCCCGCGTCGATACATGCATGAGCGACGTCCAAAGAATCACGCACTTCTGTCTCTACTAAGACTGCTTGTAACCCAGGAACGTTGAACAATTGCTCTTGGGTCATCCACGGCACATCTTGGAATGCTTTGTTCGATCGAGCTGCATCGCGAGCGACCGGATCGCTCTCCACAATGCCAACTACTTCATAGTCCGCTGAGTCTCGGTAAACAGAGAGCTTGTTGGCGTGGCCGTGCCCAACTCCGATCTGGCCGATTCGGATCTTGTCGACAGTTTTGAGCCTCCGGGGTTCTGCCCCCATCGCCATGGCTGACGATGCGATTGCGGTTCCGATCTGAGCGATGAGAGTTCTGCGGGTTTGGTTCATGTGCCGTTCGACTCATACTGGTGAGGATGGAATGGTGTCCTCGTGAGCCTGTTAGCTCACCGTTTCGACTTCGGTGTACAAAAATACGACGCCACCCGTCGCATACTTGGGTACATCCGCGATGGCGGCTTGTCCCTCCGGAGATGCGAGGATTTCATCAATCTGCTCGCGGCTATCGGCATAGAGGTCCGCGACGAAGTAGAATTGCGACTCGGTATCGCCGAGCACTTCGGTCACTTTGCCGATTGTCCAGTGCCGTAATCCCTTCATCTTTTTCGCGAGTGGAATGTGGATCGATTCGTAGTACCGGTCAAACGCTTCCGGGTCTTTAGGCTGATGGTAGAGAACGAGCAAGCGGATCATCGAATGTGCACCTCGGTTGTTGAGATCGCTCGGAGGTAAATTGTCCATACCAAGAAATCAGATGGGTCGATTATACCGTTGAACTTCAAATCAAGGTTCCATCGCAGTCTGGTTGTGAAATAGCATTTTGGATGAATCCATGTCTGAATTGAAAACTGCTGCCCCTCCACCCTTCCGATCTCTCTTCGTTACCGATGATACGATAGCGTACCTCGATGGAAATTCACTTGGCCGCCTCCCACGGCAGGCAGTGGTCTACTTACAGAAGGTAATCGCCGAACAGTGGGGAAAGGATTTGATTTCCGGCTGGAATGCCCATTGGCTCTCTATGCCCGCCCGTATCGGAAACAAGATCGGGCAGCTGATCGGTGCTGATGCCGGTGAAACGATCGTGAGCGACTCCACATCCGTGAATTTGTTCAAGCTCGCTGGCGCACTGATGCGGAGTACAAACGGGCGTAAAAAGATCATTACGGATCGCGCGAATTTTCCTTCTGATCTTTATGTTCTAGGGGGCCTCGCAAGAAGTACTGACGAGGCAATCAAATTCCAGTCGATGGATTTGGACGCATGCGATTTCGAATCGATGTCCCAACGTATCTGCGATGCGATCGATGAGGATACCGCATTCGTGTCCCTTTCCCATGTTCATTATAAAAGTGGGTTCGCTTACGACATCGAGTCGATCACACTCGCAGCCCATCAACACGGTGCACGCGTTCTTTGGGATCTAAGCCATTCCGTGGGTGTACTCCCCATGCAACTGCGGGCATGGAATGTCGATGCGGCAGTCGGTTGTACGTACAAATACCTTAATGGTGGTCCAGGGGCTCCTGCGTTTCTGTACTTGCGGAGCGATTTGCACTCTGCAGTCGACAATCCGATCCGCGGCTGGTTTGGCGCGATGAATCCATTTTCCTTTTCGGTGGATTACGTCCCAAGCCCCGATATTCAGCGATTTTTGGTGGGTACTCCTCCGATCCTCTCCCTCGCAGCGATCGAGCCGGGAGTCGATCTGGTACTACAAGCCGGAATCGAGCATTTGCGAGAACGTTCGATGCAACTGACATCCGAGTTTATCGCTTTGGTTACCGAGCGATTGTTGCCCTTGGGTTTTACCATCCAGTCGCCATTGGATGCCACGATGCGAGGTTCGCATGTATCTATCAGCCACCCGAATGCTTGGCAAATCACCCAAGATCTTATTCAACGCTATTCGGTTATCCCGGATTTTCGAAAGCCGAGCACAATCCGATTCGGTTTCGCCCCCATCTATACCACGCGCGATGAATTACATCGAGCGATCGAAGCGATGGAGTCATCCATCAAGTCGCAGAGCTATCGCGATTTCCCATCGCATATCCAAGGGGTGACCTGATGATCGGTGCGTTGTGATGCGAGCCGATGAAGTGCACACGCTGAATCGCGTGCGTTAAGTAAGCAACGTTCTTTGCCTCAGGCGTCCTCCAAGACGACATCAACGACACGCTCTACCCATGCTCGGTACATGAGAGATGAGGGGTGAAGCCCATCTTCGGCGAGCAAACCTGTCTCGCTATTCACTG
>VGZN01000357.1 GCA_016872635.1 Planctomycetota bacterium
TATTCGATCCTTTGCCAGTTGATGCAGCCACGGCGTCTCTCCTCGTTTAGTATTTCCTATTCCCATCCCGTTGAATCGTTCATGCTAACGCGCTGCTGGCACGTCAACAACCTAGGATAGAGTTTCGTCCAGCCCTGTGACACGTTTGGTCAACGTGCAGGAGAAAATAAAAAAGTTACAAAAAAAGCCACCCCTCTATAAAAAGACGGGTGGCTTGTGAAGCCAACGATTTCGCGAAGGGATCCGTCGTTGGATGCCAATTTGAACCTGGCGTTTTGAGCGGAGCGACGCGTGCCCTGTCGACGGGCCGAAGCCTATGCACGGACTTTGGCGAGTGCGGCTCGAGCGGTCGCGACGCACTTGCGAATATCCTCTGTTGGATCCTGTGGGTTTTCTTCGTATTCGAGGGAGAGTGCCCCATCGGCCGAGAATTTGGCTTGGATCAACGCGTCAAAAACGGCTTCGCAATTGAGGTGCCCTTGGCCGAGCAGCACGCCGCGCGTGTTTTCTTTCATCTCGGCGAAATCCTTCAAGTGGATCCCGTACAAGCGGCCGGCAAGCGAGCGAATGACATCGACGGGCTTCTCTCCCGAACGGATGTAGTGCCCCAAGTCGGCGCACGCCCCGATGCGGACGTCACGCCCCTCGACGGCGCGGAGGAGATCGACGCCTTTGTTGAACCGATCGGAGGGACCGTGGTTATGGATGGCGATGCGAATATCATACTCTTTGACGAGTTCCTCCAGAGAGTCCATCGAATCGGGAGTTGGTGCGGCGGAAATGTTCTTGATTCCAGCCTTTTTGGCAAACTCGAATACGCGTCGGTTGGCGGCCGCATCCTTAGTGAAGCCGTTCACGCCGTGTGCGGAAATCGTCAATCCGAGTCCCTTGACCTTGTTGACCATCTTTTTGATGTCGTCGTCGCTCGCATCGAGCGGAAACATTCCGCTGAAAAACTCGACTTGTTCAAATCCCAGGTTCTTCGTGTGGTCCAAGGCAACATCGACGGGGAATCCTCGCAGTGAATAAATTTGAAGGCCGAGTTTCAGACCAGCAGCCTTGGCCTCTTGAGCGATCAATCGTGCGGTGGGACTCATGCTCAAGCCAGCTGTGCACGCAGTCGCTGCAACTCCGGCTAAAAAATCGCGTCGCGAACTCCCTCGAGGGGACGATGTGGATTGGGAACTCTGAGAAAACATTGGAAACATCTCGGCGGAAGGAAGGAAATCGGGATTGCCCCAAGGGTCGCCGCAAGTACACTTCACGTAGCTTGGCCGTTAGATCCTACCCTATTTCCCGGGAGAATTGACTCCCCGAGAGCAAATCCAAGCGTCGCCGACTCGGTTTTCATTCATTAGGTTGTGATCCTTAAGCCCATGGCCAGCAAAGACTTTGACATCGACCAGCTTGCGGCTTATCTCCACGTGACGCCCGATCAGGTGATGAAAATGGCCAGCCGTGGAAAGATTCCAGGGCGGAAGGTCAACGGGCAATGGCGGTTCTCGGAGTCGGAAATCCACCATTGGCTCGAAGATCAAATCGGCGTCAGCGACGCGGAGGAGCTTGAGAAAGTCGAACGGATCCTCGAGAAAAACTGGGATACGACTATCGATGATCGGACCATGCTCTCGGACTTCATGGTGTTAGAGGCGATCGCAGTGCCGCTCGACGCGCGGACCCGCGGGTCGGTCATTCGAGAGATGTGCAAATTAGCCGCTTCGACGGGCTTGCTGTGGGATGCCGACGTCATGGCCGAGGCGGTCCAAGCCCGCGAGTCACTACATCCCACGGCACTGGAGAATGGTGTCGCGTTGCTCCACCCTCGCCGCCCTCAAACATCGATCCTTGCCGATTCCTTCGTTGCTCTCGGCATCTCACAGCAACCGATTCCCTTTGGCAACTCGTCGGGACATTTGACCGACATTTTCTTTTTGATTTGCTCGACGGACGATCAAGTCCACCTGAGGATCCTCGCAAGATTGGCTAGACTAGTCGGGGACGAGGTGCTGTTAACAATGCTCCGTTCTGCCCAATCGCCCGCAGAAGCGTTTGAGATCATTCGCACCACCGAACTGGAACTCATTCAAGCCAACTAGAAACGGATTCAGGGATGCAACTGGGCCAAGGAGCAGCAACAGGCCACAAGATCGAGTTGGGGTGGTACGGTCCAACCCATGGATGCTGGGATTGGTTGCTTCAGCATTTTAAACATGTTACGCACCTGACCGACGACGGGCTTCGCGATTGGCTCGAGCGATCATCGGATATCTCGTCGGCCACGAATCCAAAATCAGTTGCCTCCATGGACTCGGTTGCTGCTCGCAACACTCCAAAGAGTTCGCCAACCAAAGAGAGTGCGCCAACCAAAGGCACCAGCAGCAAGAATCTCCGGGCTAAGAACAACCTATCTCGAGATAACAGTGATACTGTCGCAACGAACGCGCCCGTCAGCACTTCGGTTGGCACCTCAGTTACGACCTCAAACAGTACCGTTTTACTAGCTGCCTTTGAGCATCGCAGTGATCCGAGGCTCTGCGTTTGGCAATCGTCGCTCGCGTCCTTTCCAAACAGTTCCAAACGTAATGCCACCGTGCTCGGAAGCGATTGGCAAGGACATCGTCGGACATGCCCTCTCCCGGACTCCGTGGAATCCTTCTACTGGTTCCAGCTTTGCGATCGGATCGTCCCTTGGGCGCTTTATTCCCGTGAACCTCATAAGCAGATACCGCTGCAAACTGAAAGCACCCGGCAATCGAAACGCGGTCTCGCATTGACTCTCGTCTCCGGTCGTAATTCCATATCGACCACCGCAAGCAGCGGCACGCAACCTCGAGTCCAACGATTGCTTGACATCAATCATTGGTACCCAGATGCTTTGATGCAAATCGCAAACCAAAATCCGCTTGCGTGGATTGTCAGCGACGATCGCGAGCAACGGATGGCATGGCAAGATACGCTCGGTAGCTATGGTGTTCGGGCCGTAGCAAGTCGGCCGGACGATGCGTCATTTTGGGCGACACCGAATCTCATCGTGGTCGATTGTGTGTCCCGAGACGCTCATCCATCGGGAACAATTCCCGATTGCCTGAAGGACTTCGTTGTTGATGCCCGAGGCATTTACCCGGACGCATTTTTAGTCCTTGTGGACCCGTTCCCGGCGTGGCGGCGTTGGGAGTGGTCGCTCGATTTGGGGGTCGATGCATTGGTTCCTCGACCTTTTGATCTCGCGGGTATTCTGGCCACTTGGCAGCTTTGGGTTCGCGGGGGGGCCAATCGCGCAATCCTGCGTTAAGGACGCTATACTTAGTTCAATCCTTTCTCGACACAGGAGTCGAACATGTGCTTATTCAAAATTGCCCGCGGTTGCCCCTCCCGTTCCATGCGTGGTCTCTGCCCGATCAAGTCCTCTAAACGTTGCAGCGCGCTCTATTTTTGGGTGCTCTCGATGATGCTATCGATGATGGCACACGAGTATTCTGCGGCCGCTGATGCGTGGCGGATCGGTGCTGCCAAAACCGACATCACTCCTACGGAACCGGTCCGATTGAGTGGTTACGCATCGCGAACAGAGCCTGCTCGCGAGGTGGAGGACCGACTTTTTGCAAGGGCTTTGGTTTTATTGCCCGTCGATGAGTCTGCTGCGGAGCCATTGGTGATAGTTTCGGTGGATGCCATCGGTATCTCTGCGGTGATGACGGAGGAGATTCTCGAGCGTTTAACGCCGGCGATCAAGATTCCCCGATCTCGTATCGTTTTTTGCACAACGCATTCTCATACAGCGCCCCATCTAGACGGTGTCATTTCCAACTTGTTCGCTGCTCCACTCGACGATGCCCAGTTGGATGCGACAAAGAAATACACCCGGTTCATGGTGGATTCCATCATCGATACCGTGCAACACGCGGCTGGCAACCTGCAAAATGGAGTCGTTGAATACGGATTGGGAAGAGCTGAGTTCGCGATCAATCGGCGGCAATTGAAAAACAAAGAATGGGTTGCGATTGGAACTGTGGATGACGGGCCTGTCGATCGGAATGTACGAGTGATCAAGGCCTCGGATTCGAGCGGCAAACCGATCGCTATTGCATACCAATACGGTTGCCACTGTACGTCCATCTCGCCGGATGCGAACAAGATCAGTGCGGATTGGGCTGGTATCAGTGCGGCCAAGATTGAATCGGAGCTTTCGGGGTGCATCGCGTTGCCAATCATCGGCTGTGGGGCAGACGCGAATCCGAATCCACGCGGTGCGATCGAAAATGCTCGTGCCCATGGCGAGGATCTATCGAAGAGTGTTCTCGCTGTTGTCTCGCAACCGCTCAAGGCATTACCGTTTCCGACCCAAGCAGCCTTTACCCTCGTCGCTTTGGCCTCGGAGCGGCCTACGAAAGCTCGGCTCGAGGAAATGCAAAAAAGCGAGTCGGGCCATGAGCGAAACTTTGCGAACACGTGGTTGGAACTTCTCCAACGCAAAGATCGGATCCCAGAAACCTATCCAGCTCCAGTCCATTATTGGTCGTTCGGTAATGAGCTCGCTTGGGTGTTCATGGGTGGCGAAGTAGTCGTCGACTACCAAATCCGACTTGAACGCGAATTGAGCCAGTTCGCCAATGTTTGGGTCGCTGGCTATGTGGATGACGTGTTTGCCTATGTTGCCAGCGAGCGGGTTCGGGGAGAGGGTGGCTACGAAGTCGATGGCTCGATGCTTTACTACGGTCAGCCGGGGCGATGGGAGTCGGGGACCGAAGAAAAGATTATCGATCGAGTTTTGCGGATGACGCGGCAAAAGCAGTTGGCCGATATGCCTCGATCGCCCGAGGATTCCCTCGCGACCATGGAGGTTCCCCAAGGTTGGACGATCGAGTTGGTCGCATCCGAACCTCTCATTACTGATCCGGTCGGAATCTCTTTCGGTGCAGATGGCAAGGTGTGGGTTGTAGAGATGGGAGATTATCCGCTGGGTGGGGGCAAGACGGGGTGTGTTAAGACGCTGCATGATACCGATGGGGACGGACGCATGGATACAAGCACGATGTTCCTCGATGGTCTGCACTACCCCGCTGGTGTTTATGCTTGGGGGGATGGTGTGGTGGTCGCATGTGCACCTGAGATTTTTTTCGCGCGCGACACCGATGGCGATGGAAAATGCGATGAGCGCAAAACGTTACTGACAGGTTTCCCCGAAGGCAATCCACAGCATCGAGTCCACGGTTTTACTTATGGTCTCGATCACCGCTTGCACTTTGGTCCTGGTGGAGGAGCCGAACAGATAACCGCAGTGGGACGAGGTGTCCGTGGAACGAGCCAACCCCAGGACTTTCGAGTCGCAGGGTATGACATCAGTCTGGACCCCAACTCCGGCGAGATGCGGTTGGAGACGGGCGTCACGCAATACATCCGAGCCACCGACGACTGGGGGAATTGGTTCGGGAACGAGAACAGCCTCCCGATGTTTCATTACGTCGTCGATCCGGCGTGGATCAAACGATCAGGAACATCGCCTCGCCGTCGCTATCAATTGATCACCAATCCTCCGAGTATTCCACCTGTCTTTCCTATCAGCCAGCAAGCAGACCGGTTTAATGATATGTACGCGATCAATCGGTTCACTTCGGCATGCAGCACGATTGTCAATCGCGGTGTTGGCCAAGGAGCCGAGATGCGGGATTATGCATTGGTCTGC
>VGZN01000358.1 GCA_016872635.1 Planctomycetota bacterium
CCCAATCTCGGAGACTTCTTGGCGAGCGTAACACTGTCGGGACGCGAGTATGGAAGCTCCAAGGACAAGAATGCGGGCGTGAATGCGGTGTCGTTGATGACCTATCATAGCGCCAAAGGGCTGGAGTTCCCCATCGTTTACATGGTCGGGATGGAGGAGGGTGTTTTGCCACACCGCCGTTCAATCACCGAGGAAGGGGATAGTGTCGATGAAGAACGCCGCCTCTGTTATGTCGGCGTCACACGGGCTCAGGATGAATTAACACTTACCCTACCTTTGAGCCGGTTCAAATGGGGCAAGCCTCGTCCAACTTACCCAAGCCGCTTTCTCTACGAGTTGACCGACCAAGCCGACAACCCCAATCGCGCGAAGGCGATCAAGGCTGCTGCGGATGAAGCGAGGAAAGCAAACCGAATTGCGCGTTGACGAGAATTCCAAGTTTGTTCAGCTACTCGTAAATTGGATAGAAGCATCCGAACGCCGATTCGCAAAAAACACCTGGATCGTTGAAGCGTAGGTTTCGATCTAACGCTGCGATCCCTCGCATCTGATCGACCGTAAGCTCAAAATCGAAGATGCTTAAATTCTCGAAGAGACGTGCAGGGTTGCTGGTTTTTGGAATCACTGCGGTGCCTCGCTGAATCCCCCAACGCAGCAATACCTGCGCAGCGGATTTCTTATGGCTCGCTGCGATCGACCGAACCAAGGGTTCGTTCATCGCAGAGTCTTTTTCAGTAGCCATACCGATTGGGATATAGGATGGAGCGCCAAGTGGTGAAAAGGACGTAAACACAATTCCTTCGCCCTGACAATAACGCAGCAGTTTCGGTTGGACCAAATAGGGATGCGATTCGACTTGCAAGACAGCCGGTCTGATCGCGGCGTAGCTCAGCAAGTCGCGAATGAGCGAGGTGCTGAAGTTGCTGATGCCGATATTCTTAACGAGGCCTTTCTCCACGAGACGCTCCATAGCCCCCCAGGTATCCGCGATCGGAACAGGAGAGGGTTTCATCGCGGGGTTTGGTGAGGATGGGTCATAAAACCAGCCCGCTGGATAACGCTCTTCGAAGGGGACATAAGCGAGGGAGATCGGAAAGTGGATCAAATACAAGTCGAGATAGTCCACTCGCAAATCCTTAAGGCTCTTTCTGCATGCGAGTTCCACATGTTCAGGGTGGTGGTACGTATTCCAGAGCTTACTCGTCACCCACAAATCCTCGCGAAGGCAAAGGCCTTTGCGAATTGCATTTTCGATTCCCAATCCCACGAAGGATTCATTACCGTAGTCGGAGGCGCAATCAAGGTGCCGGTAGCCAACCCGGATGGCCTCGGTTGTCACCTCAGCCGCCAACGCATTGTCGATTTTCCAAAATCCTAATCCGACACTTGGAATCTGCTGATTTTTACCGAGGTTGATGGCTTTCATTGGGATTTCTCTGTGAATGGGTAGGGATACGAAGCAAGCAGTATTGCCAGGGCGGGCTGGATCGTACAAGCTACTGTTGACCTCGATTTCTATTTTTCAGGAGAATCCTGTGAGTCGTTCTTTCCGTTCTGTTGCCACTTCCTCAAAAATGGCTTCTCGTCGCTGGTTGGCTTTGTCTGTCCTCGTTGCATGCGTCTCTCCCTTGGGATGCTCCTCAGAGAAACCTTCCAATGAAGTCTCTGCATCCTCGAGCGGTTACCATCCCGTCGATGCGCCTAAGGGTACTTCCCCAAAGGGCAATCCTGGCACGGATAACGCGACAGCGAGTATCGGTAGTACTGCCCCTGGCGTTGCAACGGTAGCCGATAGTGGCGGTGCAAAACCATCCCCAACATCCACCTCACTTGGTTCTTCAGGTGGAAAGCCGGCAGGTGCTTCGACGAGCAACGCGACTGCCAAGCCAGGGACGAATGCACCGGACAATACCAACACTCCTCCATCCGTTCCGCCTCTGCCAAACTTCAGTCCCGGGCAAGTCGATCCGAGTATTGCAGCAAAGTCGTACATGAAATTGGAAATGACGCAGTCTCAGGACCCCACGGAGATCCTCCGGTTTATCGGTGCGATCGACCGTTCCCTCCAGGAACTGCAGCAGGATGCTGCTCGCCGTATGGTGAACTCTGACTTGGTACTCGATCGAGGTATGGCGTTGGCTCGAATGAAATTAACCGCCTCCGAGCGATTAGGCAAAGTCGGTAAGAACGCCGATGAGTCGAGCAAGGCACTCATCGGCAAACTGGAAGCGTTAGGGCAAATGGCACAGTTTAAGGACGTGCCATCCGCTGACGAACTCAGAATCGTCGCCAAAGAACTCGCAAAGAACGAGGATCCACGCGTGGCTCGACAAGCCCGACGTATGCAACTAGTTACTGCACTTAATGACTTCCAAAATCAATCCGAGACAACCGATAACATCGTAGAGATTGCAACGGACCTACTGTCCAAAGTCGACACGCCGGATGCATCGGTCTTCATGGCTGTCGCCCAAGCCGCTCAAGTGCTTGATGCCTCGTTGGCTCGCGACTTGCAAGACGGTGGGAAACCTGCCGCAGATGATCCCAAGCTTGCTGCGTGCGATAAACTTGTGAATCTTCTCGAGGCTAAATACCGAGATATCCCCAACATGCAAATGGGAATGGGGGCTTGGCAAATGAAGATTCAGAGACTGCCTGATTTTGAATCCTACCTGCAAATCCTGGATACCCGCCAAGCCATGTCAGCTAGCCCGGAAGCGGTCACCGCTGGCGCAAAGAGTTTGATGGAAAAGATGCCATCCCCGTGGACTGCGATCGTACTCGTTCAATGCGCAACCCAATTTGAATTTTCGGGGAATGTCGCAGTGGCAAAAAGTCTTCTCGAGATCGCTTCTACCCAGTTGGAAACCACCAAAACCCCAGAATTGCGTGAGCGGATTGAAGCCGCTCTGAAAGGGTTCCAAGCGAGAACCGGCATTATCGGTAAGCCACTAGCCCTCGACTCGCTAGTCGATACCGATGGCAAGCCGATGGATCCTGAAAAGTACAAAGGCAAAGTTGTCTTAGTGGATTTTTGGGCGACGTGGTGTGGCCCCTGCATCGCCGAGATTCCCAACATCATGAAGGTTTACGAAGCAAAGCAAGAACAAGGCTTCGATGTGATTGCGGTCAATCTTGACGATAAACGATCCGACTTGGATGTTTTCCTCTCGCAGCAAAAAACTCCATGGACGGTTTTCGTAAGCAATGACCCCGCCAAGTCCGGCATGGAGTCACCCCTCGCTCAGTCCCTTGCGATCACCGCGATTCCGTTCACGATCTTGATCGGAAAGGATGGCAACGTGGCGGCCGTTCATATTCGCGGCACAGCACTCGAAACCAAAGTTCAAGAACTCCTCGAGGCAAAATAGGCATCGCAAATTGACCGATCGAACTGGGGGACCAATTCGTGTTGGAACTCATCGTCGTTGTTGGCGGTCTAGCGGCATTTGCCTTGATCGGCGGTACCGCCGTTTGGGTTGAATCGCGACGCCGTAAATCGATCACCCAGTTCGCCGAATCGTTGGGGCTAGAGGTCGCCTCGAAACTACCTTCGGCCGATGAATCTCGATTTTTCTATTTCGACCTCGCGAAACGAGGGCGGCAACAAAAAACCAAGCTTGCGCTGATCGCAGATGATGGCACGACGCGAATGGTTCTCTTCGAGCGTCAGATCACCAGCGGCCAGAATACGCACAGCCATACGATTGCCATGAGCTACGACTCTCGATTGACGGCTCCTCCGATGCAGCTGCAGCGGGCTTCATGGAGCACCAAATTGACGGGACTGATCGGTGTTAAGCCGATTCGATTCCCCGACGATCCAGAGTTTCAGGCCCGTTTCGCCGTTCGCGGTCGCGCTGAATTAGAGATTCGCGAGTTCCTTAATGTGCAACGACGCGCCGACCTTACGAATTTCGTTCCTCCCTTTGATAACCTCTCCCTGTCAGGAAAAGCAATCATGATCGCATACCCAGGTCGTATACTGGTCGATCAAATCAAGTCGCAGTTACAAACGGCACTCCTATTGAACCGACTCATGATTGCCGAGTGATCCACCTGCCATGCGCTACTGGAGGGGATCAAGTAGAGCGGAAAAAGCGACCTAACAATGTGCTCGGGATTACCAACAAGCAGATCAAGATCCCCGGAAGGCTTCCCGAGTAGTGCAAGGCAATGACCGCGTCAAAAAATAGAATCGTTACGATCGCTTGTTTAATGGCCAACCCCAGTTTCCTTGGCTCAAGAGTCGCGATCGACCCATACGCTCTCCGCGCGAGTGGCAAACTCAGCAAGCCGAAAAGAATGGCGTACGAGTAACGAAAGCTATCTGGGAGAGTACGAGTCTCATCGATAATTCCTAATCCAATCGCTCGGCCCGGATACCAATAGCTTCCTAACGCAAAAATCGAAATACCTACTGCTGCGATGAGCCACCCAAGGATCAACCGCGATCGCATTTGCTCTGAATCTGATTCCTTCCTGGCCGCAATAGTGAAACCAGTGACGTAAACCCCATGGCCGAGCAAAGGCCACAATGCCGTCGTTTCCACGCGAGTGCCTAATGCGGACATGACGATAACAACGCCGAGCCCCATATTTAACGCACGGCATAATCCCATCACCGCAGGGGCAAGCATGGTTTTTTTGAGCGGACCGTCGTAAGCGAGGATTGAAAATGCCAACAGTGTTGCCGCGGCGAGGGGAGTGAGGAATGGCTGCCAAGCCGTCGGTGGCACGCATGCAAAAGCGATCACTGAGGCGATCACGCCCAACACCATCAAGGTTACCCCCACGTTCCTCGCAGTCCGCCACGGGATGCGACCACTTACAATCGGGCCGGGCCGGTTGGATTGACGGTCCTCTTCGACATCAAAGACATCGTTGAGTGCCATCCCGGACCAGTAAAGCAGGATCGATGCGGAGGCCCCAACAGCAGCCGCCAAAGGGTGCTGGATAAAAGTGTGGGCTGTACCTCCTGCGATGCACATCCCCGCCAAAACATCGGCGCAGCTAGTTAGTGTGTTGGGGATTCGAACCAATTGAGCCCAGTCTTTCAGAGTTGACACGGATGCACGTCTTTCAAGGTTGGATTGGTTAAGAATGAGTTGAGACCCAGTGCGTTTTCACGATCGCCCCTTGTGGACCGATCGAAACGTAGTTCGCAAATGCGATCGGATCGGAGTTCGCAGTCGGAGTGGTATCCGCCGGCCAATGGGATAAATGCATCGCAGCGCTGCCACAGGAAACGTAAAGAATGCCATCCCTCGAAAAACAAGTTGGACGATGAATGTGGCCAAAGAACACGCCGCGAACACGTTCTGAGTGTTTGGCGAGTATCTGATGCAACTCTGCGCCGTTGTTGAGGAGCATGTTCCGATCGATCCAATCGCAGTCCATTGCAAATGGTGTATAGTGGACAAATAGGGTTGCCGGTTCGCGAGTGTCGCGAAGCATTTTTTGGACACTCTCAAGTTGTTCCTCGTCCAAACGTCCTTGAGGATCGATTTCGGTCGTGTCCCGCGCATCAAGGATCAAAAAACGCTCGCCTCGGACCGTGAACTGATACGCCCAGCGTTCCAACGAACCGACCAGCGATTGGCCTGGACATTCTCCGAGAGAGTTCCGCAACGCGATCCGATTGTCATGATTTCCGATCAC
>VGZN01000359.1 GCA_016872635.1 Planctomycetota bacterium
CTTGGTTACCTATTTCAGAGTTCAACATCCAAACCTCAAACATCCTTTAGGTTCCTATCACAAGCCCGTGAATTGAGTTGACATTTTGTGGAATTCGAGACCGTCGTCAAGCATCTTAAGTTTGAATGGGCGACTGTCTGTTGTCATATGAGTTGCGAGTTTTCTGTAACGATTTTGGCTCCTGAACGCTCTTGTAACATCTAAGAAAAGAATACCTTGTTCCCGAAACGCGGAATGAATCACTCTCGATTCGCACCTGCATCCGAATTAACGGAAGTCTCGATTCGGCATCTCTTCCGAACTAGATGGAATTGTGCGATGCACCAACGTCCAGTCGCCACTTGTTAACACGCGTGGCTCGGATTGGGGGTGTCTTGGTTTGAGTCGAGGAATGGTTAATTTCAAAGGGAGCTTACGGTTCTTCAAGAAGGTCTTCCAAGATCAGAATGCGAAGGTTCGAAGTGGAAAAGATTCTTTCTGGCAAACGGATTATTATCGCAGGCGGAAGTGGGTTCCTCGGAATCTCGCTCGCGGATTGCTTGGTCCGTCAGGGAGCCTCGGTGGTCGTGCTCAGTCGACGGGAACTCCCCTCTAGGCCTGGTGTCACATTTTTTCGCTGGGATGCTCGTACCGAAGGATCCTGGTGCAACACGCTCGACGGCGCGGACGGGCTTGTGAATCTGGCAGGACGATCCGTGAACTGCGTGAAGACGCCTGACCACATCGATGAGATCTTGCGTTCACGGGTGGAGTCCACACGAGTTTTGGGAAATGCCGTACGAAAAGTAAATACGCCCCCTTATGTCTGGGTGCAGATGAGTACTGCGCATATCTATGGCGACCCGCCTGAGGTGATTTGCGATGAAGATTCGTCTGTAGGGTATGGGCTCGCACCGTTTGTTGCGAACGCCTGGGAATCGGCATTCGCAGAGGCTGTGCTACCCGAGCAACGGTCCGTCATTCTCCGGACGAGTTTTGTGATCGGTCCGGATAATGGCGGCGGTTGCGGCGCATTGGGTACGCTTGGTTGGATTGCTCGTTTAGGACTCGGTGGACGCGTCGGGAGAGGTACCCAGGGGATGAGTTGGATCCATGCGGAAGACATGAATCGGCTCTTCGTTCAAGCGTTGATCGATCCAGCAATGCAAGGAACCTACATCGCGTCGAGTCCGAATCCAGTATCGCAAGTGGAATTTATGCGATTGCTTCGCAAGGCTGTGCAAATGCCTATCGGTCTACCCGCATTCGAATGGATGGTGCGTATCGCTGCGCCTCTCGTATTCAAGACGGACCCGGAGCTAGTTCTTTACGGCCGTTACGTGCGATCGCGAAGACTGGCAGAACTTGGCTTTAAGTTTCAGTTCGGTGAATTGGCGGATGCACTCGAGGATATCTATGGTGGGCGTCTACGCGACGACCCTTGAGACATTACTTCACATCCCATCCGGCCCGATACGTTTTCGATAATAGAGCGTTCGCTTCAGGTACGTTGGTAACTCTCATTGTCGTGGGATCGAACTCGATCTTTTGCCCGAAGCGGTAGGCGACGTTACCGAGCAGTACGACCTCGGTGAACGGGCCTGCGTATTCAAACGAACTGCTGGTTTTGCCACGTCCCTTCGCAGCCTCGATCCATTGGCGATGATGTCCTGGGGATTCGGACAAGCTCGGCGAGGGAGCTTTGAAACTGGCGAAAACGTCCTCGGGAAGCAGTTTTGGAAAACCATCATGGGCGATGGCGACCCGTCCTTGATCACCGATGAACAGCGAGCCGTTCATCGGTAGCTCGGACGCGATTTCAGGAGGAGGGGTGGTATTGCCTTCGTACCAGTAAACGTCGACCGGGGGTAATTCACCGCGTTGACCAAACTCGAAGTGGGTCTTCATCCACTCTGGGCCACTCCAAGGATTAGGTTTAGGGCCTGTCGACGAAACCTTGACTGGTCCACCGAGTTGTAGTCCCCAAAACGCTGGGTCCATGAGATGGATAGCCATGTCGCCAATAGCACCGCAACCATAGTCCCACCATCCTCGCCAACGGAATGGAAAAAATGCAGGATGGTACTCGCGCTGAGGTGCTGGTCCGAGCCACAAGTCCCATTTTAAACTGCCGGGTAGCGCAGCGGCACTGTTCGGTAACTCCATTCCTTGCGGCCACCATTTACCAGGTCGATCCGTGATCACATGCACTTGTCGGACGGGGCCAATCGCGCCACTTCGAAGAAGTTCGACGAGCCTGAGGTAACCTGGATGCTCATGATTTTGTGTCCCCATTTGGGTCGCAACCCCTTTTTCCCGGGCCAGTCGCGTCACGATCCGTGCTTCCTCGACAGTGTGGGTCAGCGGCTTTTCACAGTATACGTGCAGGCCGCGACGGAGTGCCCTGACGGTCGCAGGTGCGTGGTGGTGATCGGGGGTTCCGATCACTACAGCTTCCAGATCCTTACGCTCCATCAATTGGCGGTAATCGAAAAATTTCTCTGCGTTTGGAAAACTACCAGCAGCACCGTTAAGAGCATTGTCATCGACATCACATAGGGCAACGATGTTTTCGCTCGAAACAGCATCCAGATCGCCTGCTCCACGGCCACCGACACCGATGGCACCAATGTTGAGCCTTTCGTTGGCACCGAGGATTCGGCGATAAGCCCAAGCGGGACTGGCAATTGCGGTGGCACCGCCTAGAGCAATGGTTCCAAGAATGGAGCGACGATGAAGCATAGATGGGCCTCGAGGTGATGTAGGAGAGGTAGGTCCATGGAACAAAGTCATCGATTCCGAGGTTTGCATCCATGCCTGCGACGATCGGCTTCACTAAACTTTTTACCACTGGATTTCGGTAAGATAGTCTAACCGTGCTCGAACTTCGTTTCCACTACAGTCATCGAATGAACTTCGACGCTACCAAGATGGTGTACAAGAATTGAATGAGAGCTGACTCAGACGCTGTAACAGGTCGTGACCTTGATCCTCTAGGTCTTTTCGAGACTTTTGGATTTGATGCGGATGATTATCATCAGAAGAATTGGCCGTAGAGGTTCCGTCAAGCGAGCGACACATTCGAAGGCAAATCGATTAAACTATGTTCGAACATAGGTGTAGTTTTTCTGAGGGATAGAGTCTGGGGCGGTAGCAAAGATGAAGATTAGCAGTCAGAGGTCCGGGGAGAAACTCATTGTAAATCTGAGTGGCCGACTGGATGCAGCGACGGCTCCGGCGTTCGATTCCAGCCTTGATCTTCAAGGTATTCGTGAGCTGATTCTCGATTTTTTTGAGTGTGACTTTATCTCCAGCGCTGGCATTCGTAGCATTATGAAGGCCAACCAAGAGATGGTGAAATGCAGCGGGATACTCAGTCTGAGGAATGTTGCTCCGCTTGTGTTTGAGGTATTCGAACTGACGGGGCTCTCAGCGATTCTTCCCATTCAACGGCGTATGCGAGAAATCTCGCTGGAGGGGCTCGAATTGTTTTCGTCAGGTGTCTGTGGCGAGTGTTATCGGATCGATTCCGAGACCGTCGTAAAACTCTACAAAGATGGAGTTGCGCCCGATATCGCTGAACAGGAAAAGCAATTTGCAAAAGCTGCCTTCGTGATGGGGATTCCAACAGCAATTTCGTACGATGTAGTTACCTGCGGTTCCAGGACCGGTGTTGTCTTTGAGTTCTTGGATGCCAAACCCTTCAGTGAAGTGATACGCAACGATCTTGAGAGCATGGATCGCTACGCGAAAATGCTGTCAGATACCGCAAAGACGCTGCATACGGCCAAGGGCGACACGAAGATCCTGCCGAATATGAAGGAACGCATACGAGGACACATCCGAGACATTGGGTATCTTCTTACCCCGGAACAAAGCGATCTTTTGCTGGCAAAGCTCGAGACGATACCTGATGATGATCATTGTGTTCATTTCGACTTGCACTCCAGCAACATCATGATGCAAAACGGTGAGTTGATCATCATCGACATGGGGGATTTGTCGATCGGTTCGTATCTGTTCGATGTCGGCCTGATTTACTTGATCTACGGCATCCCAGAGTTTGGGATCAGCATGTTAGCGACCAAAATACCGGTCGATCAAGGTGTCGCGTTTTGGGACTGTTTTAAAAAGCACTATTTCGCAGACCGGACTGAGGAGGAGCGAAGGTACTTTGACGACAATAAGTACTTCCTCGCGTCGCTTCGCATCATCCATGTGATCACATTTTTGACCCATGTCCGAGAAGAGTTTGAAAATCGTTTTACCAGTTTTCTGTTGCCTCGAATCCTTGAAGAGAAACCATAAGACTTTCTAAGTTCCCGCTGAATCATCGGGTGGTCACTCTCTATTTTCAGCTCGGCTTTGAGCCCATTTTCAGCTCGGCTTTGAGCGTTCTATTTTGGTCAACCTGAATGATGATTTCGGGCTGAACCACTCATGGAATGGATAAAAAGGGCCTGGTGTCGCACCAACTAAAAAATCAGTGCTATCCGTATTATCCTTGGTCAATCGGCTTTCGGCACTCGTCGAGTGCGTTGGATGTTTCGTATTGCCGGAATGACTAGCCAAGGTGGTATTCGAGAAACATCAGGGGGGCTAGGATGCGCTAGGGTTATCGGCAAAGGATGGGGCTTAGACAGCAGCCCCAAAAATGGTTCCTACTCCGGCCGTGAGAGCCATTGCCAATGCTCCCCAAAACGTGACTCGGATGGCTGCTTTCAGCCAAGGTGCTCCGCCCGCATACGCACCGAATCCGCCAAGCATCGCTAAGAAAAGAATGGAGGTGCCGACCACCACAGGAATGGTCGAATGCTGCGGCGAGAGAATTGCAGTTAACAGTGGCATTGCCGCACCTACAGCAAACGTTCCCGCCGATGCAAAGGCCGCTTGGACCGGGCGAGCGCTAAGCGTTTCCGAAATACCGAGCTCATCGCGTGCGTGCGCCCCCAATGCATCATGCTTCATCAGTTGCTCAGCGACTTGACTGGCCAACTGGTGGTCTAGGCCTCGCTTTTCGTAGATTGCCGTCAGTTCCGCGTGCTCGTGCTTCGGGTCCGCCGCCAGTTCCGCTCGCTCCCGCTCAATATCCGCTCGCTCCGTGTCCGCTTGCGAGCTGACGGACACATACTCTCCCGCAGCCATCGACATGGCACCTGCGACCAAGCCTGCGACGCCCGCCACAAGGATATTTCCGCTCGACGTATTCGCGGCGGCAACACCCACGACGAGGCTAGCGGTAGATACGATTCCGTCATTGGCTCCCAAAACTGCTGCACGTAGCCAGCCGATGCGATCGGTGCGATGAAGTTCAGGGTGGGGGAGTCTCACAAGTGTTTACCGATAGTGATGATTGTTGCGTTCAAAAACGAGGGGGGAATAACGTGGAGGCTAGGTAACCGCGTGAAGGTGACGGATTCGAAGCATTGTACTACATCCTATTGCACAACGAAGTTTCGATCATGCTTGGAACAGCCAACAAGTACTCGCTGCTCATCGCAAAAATGGATAAGGCAAGTCAACTCCATCACGATCCTATTCGCCTCCCCCGGCGCTCCGCTTCGCCTTCCACTGGGTTCATCCCAGTGGGGGCAACAACTGGCAGCTACTAGGTATCCCCCCCGCTATCTACCTTCCTCCTCGTTGGGGCAAAACCCCAACAGACGTTTTTTGGGGG
>VGZN01000360.1 GCA_016872635.1 Planctomycetota bacterium
GTGGGGTTCGAGGTGGAGGAGGGCAACTGAGAATCAACCGTTAAGTTTTAAAATCGGAGCATTTCGTCGAAATCGGAAGTGAACAGAATACTCCATGGAAGGTTGCCCCGCAAAGTAGTTGCTACAAAGTAGTGGCAACTGAGCCGCAAGGGCTGGTGCCCAATTCTCGAGGTCGACGGTTCAAATCGATTTAACCGACCTTGGGTGCTAACCGCGAGGGGGTGGAACCATGCTAGGTCGGGCGGCACCTGCTCCCGGTAGCCGTCGTCGAATGGGGCCGAAAACATGCTGGGCTGAATAAGCCATTTCGGAGATTATTTCGTCAATTCTGTTGCGAAAAACCGCAAACGCCCCCAAAGAAGGGATGGCGATCAGCAACCCTGCAACGGTTGTAACAAGTGCGGAATAAATTCCGGATGCCAATTGCCCAGCGCCAGCGGTCCCTTGTGAAAGCGCCACTTCACGGAACGCGATGATCATCCCTGCTACAGTCCCAAGCAGCCCGAGCATAGGAGCCAAATTCCCGATGACAGAAAGGTACTCGAGCTTCCGATAAAGCCGTGCAGCTTGCTCCCCCAACGAATCCTCCAACGCTTTTTCAACCGCCGGCCATCCGAACTCGATTTCCGCAATCCCGCTAATAAGCACGAACGACAGTGGGCACGGACGCTCGCGACACGCTTGGTCCGCATCCTTGAGCTTGCCTTGCGATAACAACTGCCGCACGTTTTCGCTCAAATCCGCGGGAATGAGGTCCTTGCGTTTCAAGCTCAACATCTGATCCACGATCAAGTACATCGCAACGATCGACATCAGGATCAACGCCAGCATGATTCCGATTCCGAGAATCCCACCGCTAAAGATGATCTCGAACAACGTATCGTCAGCCGCCCCTGAGTCCTTAGGAGGAGATGCAACCGGAACCGCATTAGGGGTTGCAGCATTAGGTGGAACCGAAGTGGGTTGAGCAACGCTGGGCTGAGATGCACCGGAATCTGAACCAGCGGCAGGGGGTTGGACCGCAGCGGCTAACGCACCCAATAAGACCAAGATACCAAGCGACGTGAAGGCCGTGCCGATTTGGCGCAACATGCTAAAGGCCAACCCAATTTGGATCCTGCGAGACGATTGGTGACCGATACGTAAACCGTTGAGCAAGACCATCACTTGCGACCTTGATTGCGATTGGTGTCTAGAACGCGATTAGTGTCCGAAGCTGGATAGAGGCGGCTGATCCGATCCGCTTGCGCATTGTCGCCAATCGCTTTGCTAATATCGATCGCATTCGCGACTGCCTTCTGCTTCAGATGGTATCGATCGCCAAACAATGTCGCAATGCGTAGGAACTCACCGATTGCTAACTCGTGCTGGCCTGCTTGCTCAAGTCTGGTGGCCAAAAGCATGGTTGGACCGGCCTGCGCTGCCAAGGGCAATGAATCTCGCAGCTTCAGCCATTGGGGCAATGGGTAATCTACAATCTCGCTGGGTGGCACGGTCCTCCACAACTGGGCTTTCGCATACCCTGAGATGACCTCCGACTCCGATTTGCTCAGCGTTTGAAGCATCTCCACTCCTTTGCTGCGTTGGTCTCCACCGAGCAACCAACTTGCCCCAAGCAGTTGCATCGCTGGAGATTCGCTTTCGATCCAGCCGGTCGCCTCCTCCGCGACACCCGGGGACGCAGTAATCGCTTCATCTGACCATGGCAAAGGAATCGCGGACAGCAGTAGATTCGGGGGGGCGTCTTTGATAAGAAAACCGAAGATTCGCCCGGCAACCGCCCACTTCTTCAGCGACACTGCCGACTGAACCATTTCTGCGACCAAAAGGCGTTGTTGCCAACGCGGGATATTCGTCAACCTCAGAGCATTTTGGCCCTGGGTAAGCACATCCTCATAGCGATGCTGTGCAAAGAGTGCATGGACCGCCTCGAACTCATCTGCTTTCCACGCCGGTTCAATCCCGACCACACCATCACCAGGGAAGCTGGTCACACCATTTCCGTCCGATCGTACCACCCCAAGTTTCTTCGGGTCCCACTCCACAACTACTCCGCGAATCTCAATGATGCGACGAGCGTCCCATCGCTCCAGCCCGGTGCTACCAAGTTCCGTCCAATGGACAACCGAAGGCCCCCCCAACTTCTCGATCGCCTGTCGGTATGTCTCAGTCTCCCTAAGCGGTTCATCTTGGGCGTAGACCGAGGAAACCAATACCAGTAATACCGCAAACAAGCCTGCAAACAACCCAAGGATTGATGGTAGACAGGATCTCCCCCTCAACATGAGGTACCTGGCAACGAAACGCTGGAAACCACCCCGAAATGTCCATGCCTCCCGTGCCACTTGGTCGTATCCCCATCGAAAAAAGGACGTATCCACAGCGAGTAATGGCCGAATCCGATACGGCTGAGGTTTACGAACCCACGGCCCTGGGCAACAATGCGGAAAACTTCCCCGAACACGATGATCGTGTTCGCCCAATAGGATGTTTGGACCAACACTCTGCCCCCGACCATTCCTGGCTCGATTTTTTCGGCTGTATCCATGCTTCAACTGATCACCTACCCCCATCCTACGTTGCGATATCCATCGAAGCCCTTGGTGCGTGTCGACGCGCAACTCAAGGAACTCGTTGGGGAAATGTTCGACATCATGTACCAACACCGAGGTGTGGGACTCGCAGCCAACCAAGTGAATTTACCGATCCGAGTCTTCATCGCCAATCCGAGCGGCGAAAAAGAAACCGGGCCTGAGCTTGTTTTTATCAACCCCGTTATCAAACGTGCCACCGGATCCTCGGAGTCCGAAGAAGGATGCTTGTCGTTGCCGGGGATCAATGGAATGGTCAAACGAAACAAGACTATTCATATCAATGCATACGGAATCGATGGCAAAGAGATCGATATGCAGGTAGATGGTTTTTTGGCCCGGATCATCCAACACGAAGCCGACCATCTCGACGGAGTCCTGTTCATTGATCGGCTCTCCGAAGAAAACAAACGCCAAGTCGAAGAAGACCTCTATGGATTTGAAGCCACGTTTGACATGAAACGCAAAGCAGGATTGATCGGCACCGACGACAAACTCGCCGAAGATCGCAAGCGGTGGGAAGCAAAATACTGCTAACGGACTTTTCCACTACCGAAACGAAGATTGCATAGCGCCCTATCGATTCTTCATACCCCCTGGGCGTTTCGGGCTTTTCGACTTTCCATTCGGCTTTTCCAACGGGTAGTGCGGGCCGATTCTTTTTGCGAAATTGGCTTCGACCTTTGCCATTCGCGATTGCTCCAATTAGCGACCAGTCCCAATTCGAGACCAAAAAAAAATCTCCTTTCCGACCGATTGGTAAGGAAGGAGATTTTGCGTCTCAAGTGGATAGAGGCAACACGCCCGTCTGGGATAGCTCAGTTCTTAACTTCAAACTCGGCATCGATTGCATCATCGTCCCCCGACGGCTTGGCTGTCTCACCACCAGGCACATCTTGTGCTGGTTGACTTGCAAAGTTCGACCGAAACGCTTGGGCTGCTTGTTCGAGCTCGGTCGTGGCAGCTTTGATCGTATCGGTATTGTTGGAACTGATTGCCTCCCGAACCTTCTTCATCGCCGACTCGAGCGGTTCTCGGTCGGAGGCGCTCAATTTGTCGCCTTGGTCCTTGATCGCTTTTTCAAGTCCATGGATTGTGTTCTCAGCCCGGTTTTTCGCTTCGGCCAACTCGACTTCTTTCCGGTCTTCGTCGGCATGAAGTTCTGCATCACGCCGCATTCGCTCGATCTCATCTTTGCTCAAACCGCTCGACTGCTCGATCTTAACACTGGCTTGTTTGCCAGACTTCAAGTCCTTTGCTGAGACGTTCAAGATACCATTCTGGTCGATATCGAATTTGACTTCGATCTGAGGCACCCCGCGTGGAGCAGCATCGATCCCCTCCAAGTTGAACTGGCCGAGCAATCGATTGTGCTGAGCGACTTTGCGTTCACCTTGAAATACGCTGACGGTGACCGCGGTCTGTCCATCGGCAGCCGTCGAAAAGACTTGTTTCTTTTCGACGGGGATGGTGGTATTCCGCTCGATGAGAGCGGTCAGGATTCCACCTTCGGTTTCGATCCCGAGCGTCAATGGGGTGACATCGAGCAGCAGAACATCCTTGCGTTCACCTGACAATACGCTTCCTTGAATCGCAGCTCCAACGGCAACGACTTCGTCCGGGTTAACCCCTTGGTGAGACTCTTTGCCGAAGATGTCCTTGACAATTTGACGAACCTTAGGAACGCGCGTGGAACCGCCGACCAAAACGACTTCATCGATCTCCGATGGGTTCAGCTTGGCATCTTTCAAAGCCTGCAGGACCGGTTGACGGCATCGTTCGATCAACGAATCAATCAATCCTTCAAACGTACTGCGAGTCACAGTCATTTGCAGGTGTTTGGGTCCCGTCGCATCGGCAGTGATGAAGGGAAGATTGATGTCGGTTTGCGGTAGCGAACTGAGTTCTTTCTTGGCCTTTTCACAAGCCTCTTGAAGCCGCTGAAGCGACATCGGATCTTTTCGAAGGTCGATTCCGTTGTCTTTCTGGAACTGGTTCGCGACATGATTCACGAGCGCTTGGTCGAAATCATCACCGCCGAGGTGCGTGTCACCACTGGTGCTGATCACTTCAAAAACCTTGCTGCTTGCTTCGTCGTCGCCGCTCAGTGCGACTTCGAGCACCGATACGTCGAACGTACCGCCACCCAAGTCGAACACAACGATCTTTTGATCCTTTTTCTTGTCCAAACCGTACGCCAATGCGGCTGCGGTCGGCTCGTTGATGATCCGCGCTACTTCGAGGCCGGCGATTTGCCCAGCATCTTTGGTCGCTTGGCGTTGGGCGTCATTGAAATAAGCGGGAACGGTGATCACCGCCTTGGAAACGCGATGCCCGAGGTAGGCTTCGGCGGCTTCCTTCAATTTGCGGAGCACCTTGGCAGAAATCTCTTGTGGCGTGAATTGCTGATCGCCAATCTGCACCTTCACGTACTCATTCGCTCCTCCAACGACTTGGTAAGGAACAATCTTCTCTTCGGACTCGACTTCCGAATGACGACGGCCCATGAACCGCTTGACCGAATAGACAGTGCGTCGCGGATTGGTCACCGCTTGTCGACGGGCTGGTTCACCTACGATGGTTTCACTTTTGTCGGTAAACGCAACCACGCTCGGGGTCAATCGATTTCCCTCTGCATTCGGAATTACCTTGACTTCCGAGCCTTCCATCACCGCAACTACCGAGTTGGTAGTCCCAAGGTCGATACCGATGATTTTTTCGCCTGCTGCCATAATTGGTTTCTCCCGTTACGATGATTGGATCGATAGTCGAGGTTCGGGGTGGCTTTCCTGCCAGCCTCTCGATTCTTTGTGCCGTAGAAAGCAATCCTTGTGCCAATCCCGATTTCATGTCATTTTTTTGCTGCAACCCTCATCCTGGCATAGACTTACGGGTATCATTATCCTGCCGGAATGCGCTGCTTCGGACACGCAACGGTCAATTTCACGCCAATTTGACAGAACTTTCCCTTGTTCGAACAACCCATGAGCCGGCACAATCCTAACAATCCTCAACGCCTTTCAAGTGCCGTCACGGAACAGATC
>VGZN01000361.1 GCA_016872635.1 Planctomycetota bacterium
ACGGCCTTCGTTCTCGACAATCATGTTGGTGCCGAGAATGTCGGATGGCATCAAGTCTGGGGTGAACTGAATCCGGTTGAAGTCTAGTGCCATGGTCTCGGACAAAGTCCGGATGAGCATGGTTTTCCCAAGCCCCGGGACACCCTCGAGTAGACAGTGGCCTCCGACGAACATCGCGGTCAGCACTCCGTTCACAATCTCGTCGTGACCTACGATCACTCGTCCGATCTGAGACCGCACAGCTTGGTAGCGATCGCGAAACCTCTCCGCCTCTTGCTGCATCGTTTCCGCAACATTACTCATCTAATTTGAATCTTTCGCGTAGTTGGTTTTCACTTGGATAGATAGAAACAGAAAATGATCTAAGGGTTATTCTTTTTGGCCTTGCGCTTCGCTTCCAACAACCTAGAAGTATAGCTCTGATCATCCTCGGTTTGCATAGTCGGCTTGGGGGGAGCAGCAACAATCGGCTTGCCCACGCTCGGCTCAGCTCCGAACGAAGCAGAACCTTGCCCAACTCCCGGCTCTATGTCCGTGACGTCAAAGGTTACCGCGGAGCGTTGGCGATCCAAATCTCCTGAAACTTGGGTTTTGCTTTTCCGAAGCTGATCGAGACTCTTCTGACGTTGCTGGTCGGCGCCGCTGGTTCGGGACGTTCTCAACCATTGGGCAAAAACTCGAAGCGGTGCCCCCAAATCCAATGCTACCCGTCGCACAAACACGTCCGCAAAGAAAAGCGTGGAACCGATCAATAGGGCGAGGGGCCAAATATCTTTTAGGGACTTGGCTGGAGGCAAACCGGGCCGATAGGTGTCTATACCCACGAGTTCTTCCAAGTTCCCTGGCTCGAGGGCTGCAGCCAACTCGCCGGGAGTACCACCGCTCGGCTTTTGCTCGGCGAGTTGCTCAAGCAGTCGCATGTTGGCTTGTCGAACTCGGTACTCATCCGAAAACGGGACAGTGACACCGGTGGTGAGATTGGCCTTGCCTGCACCTGGGCTGACACTGACCATAAAGCTACCAGCCGACTCTGGAACAAACTCACCGACGTACCTTCCCGGCGCCTGCTGATTGAGTGGGACTGAAATAGGCTTGAGGTCCGGACCGATCGCGGTCGCATTCATGTCCATGAAGTTCAGAAATTTATCATTCGCATCGAGCGCGTTGACAATGATCTGCACTCGGCCTTCTTTCGCCTGAGTCGCAACAGAGTACTTTCCATCATCGTTGGATGGACGCATTGTCCACCGAACCAACTGGGAAAAAAATTGATCGTAGTAGGGAGACCCAACCCAATCGGCAGCCCAGCGTTTCCCTGCGTCGCTCGTGAAGACCGCAGTTCTTCCCAACCCGTAGCTCCACGTAGCCAAAACACTTGCGGTCTCAACTTCTTGGGGTTGCGGCGATAGGATGGGGACCTCGACCAATGGGCTCTCTTTCCGCTCGGTCAGCACAAATCCTTTCAACGTTGGCAGCGGGCCGCGGATACCCGACATGACTTCATGACCAGGCATTTGAATCACTGGTGAAACCCCTCCGGGGGGTTCAAACACCAATGGCTTCGCCACCCGCCGGGCTTCTCGCATAAAAATCTTAGGGAGAGCCCCAGCATTGGTGACGACGTAATAATTGCCACCTGTTCGATTCGCGATCCTCTTAAGTTCGGCCGTCCCTACGGAACCGTGGGCTCCAACGGCAACCGTGGATATTTTGATCTTGCTGTTGACGTAATCCGCCAAGACTCCGTTGGATGCAGGTGTCGGGTCACCGTCGCTGATCACAATCATGTGCTTGACCGATGCATCATTCTTCTTCAACGACTTGATCGCCAACTTGAGCGAAGAATCAAAATCAGGCATATCCCCTGGAACCATTCTATTGATCCGGGACCGCATCATTTGCTTATTCTCGCCCACCTTGGCCAAGCCGTTCGAGGAATCCCCCCACAGCCATTTGTCACCGCTCATGTCGTATTGCACGACGCCGCAGTAATCCTGTGGTCCCAATGCATCCAAGGCCGATTTCCCAATCACCTTTTGCCAGTAATTGCCCTCCGCCATTTCCGAAGCGTGCATCACCATAGCTAGCGCACCAACGGCGTTCACCTTGGAATTCTTGATCGCAAAGTTTACAGGCATGGCTGCTTCAATCTTGGTATTGGTCCATCCTCCTGCACCAAAGGCTTCAGGCCCACCAAGCATCAAGAGCCCCATTCCAAATTGCTGGACACTTTGAACCAACATTTCGATCTGATCGTCTGTGATCGATACGATCTGCGCAGCCTCTTCTCCGCTGCTCCGTGGCACGCCTGCAAAAATCACGGAGTCATAGCTTTGAAGTTCCACCAGGCTCGAGAACAAATTCGGCGCGGAACGGACGTCGACTTCGATATCATTGCGGCGCAGTGCATCGATCAGCGGTTCATAGTCCCCGGTATTGGCCGAGTCCTCGATCAGCATAACGCGCCCACGGCCGCGCGCGTACGTAAACGCAGTCGCTCGGTTGTTTTGCGAAATCGTATCTTCCGAGGGATCGCTTGCAATAAACTCTGCTTCGTAGGTATAGCCTGCCGTTTCCTCGATTCGATGAGGAAAGGGAATGATGTTGATGTCGCGATCCAGGGTTGTGGTCGCATCTACTAATACCTCGGCTTGGTTGCCGATACGACGCACGATCCGCAACCGCCCATCCACATTTTTGTGTGGTTGCCCCGGTTCTTGGTATCGGTGGATCACAACACGAGCGTCTACGGTTTGCCCTTCCCGCACAAATCCAGGAATATCGATCTTTTCGACCAACAACTCCGTCGATGTGTCTAAACGGATCGGCACAACATCGATCCCGACGCCGGTTTCCGCCAATCGTTTCGCAGCGTTATCCGCAGATCCCAACGTTTGATTCCCATCGGTCAACACGACAATCCGTTTTGCTGAATCCTCCAAAAAACTCGCAGCGGCAAGTTTCATGGCTCCTTCGAGATTCGTCGCATCGGTCGTCCCAAAATAGCTTTCCGGTTTCGACAACGGTGGCAAATTCTCGTCGAGCGGCGGAATCTCAATCGAAGCTTCCTTGCCAAAAACAATCAATCCTGCACGGTCAAAGCGACGCTCGCGACGGTGCGACTTCACACTCTCGACTGCGTATCGCAGCATCAATTGCCGTTTCGCACTCGGAATGGAATCGCTCTGATCAAGAACATAGATGACGGTTTGCCGCTCGCTCGACCAAATCCATTGGATGCCTGCGATTGCCAGCACGACCCATAGCAACACCAGCGATCGTAGCACCAGTGCCAACCAACGCCGGACTGGGCCCATGCCCGACAACGACCGTAATCCAATCCACCAAGAAATGGGAACAAGAACAAGTAAGCTGAGCAGCCAAGGGTACTGGAATCCGATCTCAAAGTTTCCCAACATGGCCTTGGTTTCGCAATCGAGAAGTCGAACATCGATAAGTCGACGATCGAGCAGTCAAAGTCCGTACACTGGAGTACATTATGGACTACCATGAATACATCGTGCCAGATGGCATCCCTCTTTTTTGACCGCAAGTGGACCGTTTTAATCCATGGAAATCAACGGTATCGAGATCGAAAACACATTCGCCGAAGCGTTCGATATGACGGCTACTCGGATTATCATCACCGCCACGGAACCAGCGTGGGCACGCCGAGCCGCAGAAGCGATGACAGGATTCGCGACGAGTGTCATCGGTTGTGGCGTCGAAGCTGGCATCGAGCAGTTCCTCGATGGCGAACAGACTCCCGATGGACGGCCCGGAGTCGCAGTACTGATGTTCAGCATCAGCGGAGCCGAGTTGGAAAAGCAATTGGTGCGGCGGGTTGGCCAATGCGTTTTAACCTGCCCGAGCACTTCTGTATTCGCAGGCCTCCAAACCGAGAAAAAAATCGCGATGGGATCGCGTCTGCGCTATTTCGGTGATGGTCATCAAATATCAAAACGGATTGGCTCAGAAAGGTACTGGCGGATCCCCGTGATGGACGGTGAGTTCGTTTGCCAAGACTCCGTTTCGCGGACGAGTGCCGTCGGTGGTGGTAATTTCCTCGTCCTCGCCGAAACAATCCACGGCGCATTGCACGCATGCGATTCCGCAGTTCGAGCGATCAAGCAAGTTCGGGGTTGTATTACTCCTTTCCCGGGCGGAGTCGCGCGAAGCGGATCCAAGGTTGGATCGAAATACAAATCCTTAACCGCATCCACCAATGATGCTTTTTGTCCAACGCTTCCCGTGCGTGTCAGCACCCAAGTTCTCTCCGAAACCAGCGCCGCCCTTGAACTAGTGATCGATGGACTGACCCCCGATGCCGTTCGAGAAGCGATGCGGCAAGGGATTCGCGCGGCATGCGATGTCGGTCCTTCGTGCGGTGTTCGCCGCATCACCGGTGGAAATTACGGTGGTAAACTAGGCCGCCACCACTTCCATTTGCATGAACTCCTCGCATAGCCAAGCCCACCCTCGCCGTGAACCAAGCACTAGAGCCCAGCTCGTAGTAGACCGCGCAGGCTATTTTGACACGCGATTGCACAACAATGCCACCACGGCTGTGAACCCATGAACCAGATTCTGATCGGCAACGGGCCCAAACTCGCCAGCGGCAAAGAAACCGCAGAGTGGCAAGTTTGGAAAGTAATGATCGATAACCTTCGCGTCATGCCCTGAGTCTCCGAACATCCGCTCTCCTCGACCATTGCAACTGAACATAACCCCGGCTACCGGCTCCATGCCGCTAGATCGAGCTCGTGAGGCTAGTTGCTTTAGATCGGCATCTGCTGCAGTATCATCGAGCAAGTGAAACCGGACGGTTTGCCCCACCTTCATCCGGTCGGCAACCTGGATCGTTCTCGTTTCTTGGTCGATCCCAGTGATATTGCGAATCAAGAACTCACCATGCGAAAAGGTTTCGGAGTATTCAGAGATAGCTCGACCGATCAGCAGCAGCCTCATCGCCATCTCGCGTTCGCGATTGGGAAGCACATGAAACATATCTCTCAATTGATCCAAGGCGGGCTTTCCCCCTAAGGAAACGATGGATCGATCGCGCACTTCAGTCACGATCATCGGCTCACCGATCGGCCGAGAGCCTTGACTAACCACGGCAGACCACTCGACCGAATCGGGCAGCAATAGACCTACAGCACCACTCGTGACCAAACGATCCCCGAGAAACATCATCGTTCCAGTTGCCTCGCCACTACGCCGAGCCATTCGACTGATGTTCCCACCCAGCACCTTGGCTGGACGTTCATTAAATGGCGCTAACGCTTCGAGAGAAGAATAAAGCATATCCGCGGAAAAAGTATACGGACACGCGACCGTTAACAGCCCGCCGCACGCGACCGCATCCCGGTGGACATCTTCGTCGAGCCCCATGACCGACCACCCATCGGGCGTCTCGATACACTCCATGCTGAACGCCCTAGCAGCACCCCGCATCTCACCTAGCAACAGCAAACTGACAGCCACGCCACATTCTACTTCCTGGCCCGTCCCAACAAGACTATCGACGACTCCACCAAAAAGAATCGCATCACCCACCATCGGTCGCAGCACCGTCTCGATCAACCGTTCGGCATCGACAGGCAACATCGCATCAT
>VGZN01000362.1 GCA_016872635.1 Planctomycetota bacterium
TGGATCGAAGTGGCATCCGATGATGAACTCGAAACACATGCAACGGACGGATTCAAGACAAGTTGATTGGCGAGTGGGGCGACCCAACAGGATTTTCGCGGGCAGGATGCCATTCATTTAACATTTGGCTTGCTCGCTTTCCCCTTACATCGATCAAGGGCACATGAAAGGGAATCACAACCCATGGAACCTCGGATTCTAGAAGTACGAACAAAAATCCTTAAGAAGAATGACGAGTTAGCCCGATCTATGAGAGCCCGCTTTCAAGAAATTGGAGTTTTCGTATCGAATTGGGTTTCGAGCCCTGGCTCTGGAAAAACAGCCTTTTTTGGAGGTCACCTTACGTGAACTGATTCGTCGTGGCTTCTCAGTCGGTGCCATCGTCGGGGACTTAGAAACCGATCGAGACGCGATGAGGCTCTCCAGAAGCGGTGCGTTGGTCAGGCAAATCATGACGCATGGATGTTGCCATTTGGAGGCGGACATGATCGAGCGAGAGATTGCTCAACCCCGACTCGACACTATGGATTTTCTTTTTATCGAAAACGTCGGTAATTTAGTTTGCCCCACAAGCTGGGACCTGGGGGAATCCCTTCGCATAGCGCTCCCATCAGTCACTGAGGGTGAAGACAAACCGCTCAAATACCCCCGGGCTTTTCAACACCTCGGATGCTGTGCTCATCACCAAATCCGACCTCGCTGTCGCCTGCGAATTCGATCGAGCGGTCGCACTTAGAAACATCGAGTCGGTACAACCCAAAGTAAAGATTTTTGAAGTATCGAGCAAAACGGGTACCGGATTAGATAATTGGCTTAACTACTTGATAGAACGACGAAAGAGTGATTCCGACCTTCATCCACGCTTGACCAAGTCCCAAACTCCCGTCGTTTGGCGACAATCGTTGATGCGTCCAAGGAACAATCCCTTGGCTACTGAGCATTTTTCGTGTGAGGTGAACGAGAAGCGAATTCTGAAAAACACCTCCCGTCAGACCGACTTCCCGGCGAGAGCCGTCCAACTGCACCCGCTCCGAGATTCCTGCAATCGCGTTTGCCAAAGCCATGTGATATTCAAAGGCAATCTGCCGGAGGTCCACCCCATCCAAGACATCGCATACGATGTGTTTTAGGACTGGTGTTGGATCGATCAAAAATGGAGAGCGATCTCGCTGAATCAAAAACTCATACCGTGGCCGTCCACACGCATGCTCCCATCTCTCTGAAGTCCCCGCCCCCATCCATCGAGTCGCTAAATCCTCCAGAGCAATCGCTGCGTGCGATTCAATTCATTAATGTGGCAAACCCCTAGGATAGATGCGATTGCGTCAAACAACCTACCCATACTGCTCGATAGGATGCAGTTTGCCCTTCGTTCCAATTGAACCGCCAGAAAAGTCCTTTCCTTTTTATCAACCGCTTGAACACAAGCAAGTCGACTATCCCAAGCCAAACCGCATGAAGCGAGCGTTGCGAGAGCGGTTTTCACCGGATGCCTGGCGCAGATATCACCTCCGGGAAGCAGCAAATGCTTGAGGTGTCCGATCCTACGGCAAATCCCATCGTGCATAGTTAGGACTTCCCCTCCCATGCTAGTCCCATCTTCCCCGTATCCCGTACCATCAAATACAAAGCCGCAAATCTCTCGGTCCGAGCAATTCCAATTTTCCGCAACCAACGCTGCAATATGAGCTTGATGATGTTGCACGGTTTGACTGGAACAACCATTGGCTTTCGAAAACCTTTGCGCCCAGTCGTGCGCTACATAATCCGGATATGAGTCACACAAAACGACATCGTATTCGACCTTGATAGTACGTTGAATTTGCTGCTGGAACGTCTCGAGTGCTCGAAGCGTCTCCAGATAGTCTGAATCACCGATGGGTTGGTACAAGGTCGCTAGACCAGCTTGCGAAACGCACAATGCCGTTTTCAGATCTGAGCCTAACGCTAGTCCGATTTCCGTGTTGGCTCGCTCCATGGCTCGAATATGGTCCGATGACTCTACCGTTTCTGGGACAGCGGTGGGATGCGCGGAATCTGCAGTCGAAATTGATGTGGGATGTAGCGGAAAAGCTATCGGCACCAGTCCACGTGCTAGCCGCACGATAATCGACTCATCATGTATAGTGCGAACGACCGAATCGTCGCACGATTGCACAATATCCAAGTCATGAAACAAAAAATCATCAGCAATCGACCTTAGGTGAGTCCATGCTTCATGATTCTCAACCACCATCGGCTCCTCCGAAAAATTTCCGGATGTAACCACCAATGGACGCTTACATGTATCCATCAAAAGGTAGTACAGAGGTGAGCTTGGAAGCATGACCCCTAATGTTTTATCTACAAATGAGACTTTGCTGGAGATGACAGGAGTCGTACTGGGCTCCCCGGTGTCGATGCGACGGCGGCAAATAACTATTGGGGCAACGGGGGTACACAACCATTTCATTGCAAGCGCGTTCAACTGAACATGTGATTCCGCGGTGATCGAGTCTGGCACGAGTACTGCAAAGGGCTTGCTTTGCCTTCTTTTACGATCTGGCAATCGATTGACTGCATCGCAAGATGTGGCATCGCAAATCAATTGAAATCCGCCACTACCTTTGACGGCCACAATTCTCCCCTGCAAAATCGCATCGCGAAACTGCTGTAGCAAGGACACTACGTGTTGTTGATGCGTTCGGACCACAAGCGTAGCTTCAGGTTTTGAATGCTTTGAACCGAACGAGTTCCAACTTAACTGTGGTCCACAACGATGGCAACTGAGAGATTGCGCATGAAAGCGTCGATCATCAGGCGCACCGTACTCATAGCAACATTCTTAGCACAATACGAAAGAGGCCAAGGTAGTGTTGACACGATTGTAGGGATGCCCGTGAACGATCGCAAACCTGGGACCGCATTCGACACAGCTAATAAACGGTTAGAGATAGCGACGATTATTTGGATCAAACATCTCTTGAATGCATGCTCGACAGGGCGCGATGTCGGGCGAGATGCAAGGCCCCGAAACATCACCAGCGGCGCTTTCCCTAATCCGAAAATGCGAATCGTTTCGCAGGGGTACTTGATGGGTCCGGAAACTTCAAATTTCAGAGCCCTTCGGTGGTGTCGTTCGGATCGCTCGCACGAATTTGCTTAGTGTTTCGGGGTTGCCTTCGGCTTCGATTTCTACGGTCCCACCGCAATTCCTAACCCATCCGCCAATATCCCAACGCAAGGCAATGCTTCAAACGAAAGGCCGAAACCCGACCCCTTGAACAGTTCCCGTTATTTCGATCTTCAATCGCTCGAAGGGCATGACAGTTTCACTCGTCGGTCCCGGATTCGTTTTTCATGCTGTCAACTTCGTTTATACTGTGGGTCCGAGATTGGGTGTGCTTTCCTCTCTAGATTTTACTGCGCCATGCAAAGTCCATCGTTAGTACGATTCTTTTTCCGTGCGATTTCAACCGCATTGCTAGTTGGGATAATTGGTACGGCGATTGTTACCGCCCGAGAGCCTGGATACAAGTCGCTGGTTGTCCTGCCATCAACGATGACTCTTACACAATACCAGCCTGAGCAATCGGTCAGTGTGCGGGGAATAGGCGATGATGGATCCATGACAAGAAATTTGGCGACAGGGCCCAACGAATCGCTTTCGCTCGAATGGACCATCGCAGATCCGGAGATCGCGGAATTGGTGCAGGATCCGAAAGTGGGATGGCGCGTTCGCGGGAAACGCAATGGAACGACACTACTCCAGGTACAGTATCTAAATCCAGATGGAAGCTATTTGAAAGTCATTGCGACGATTGACTGCGAGGGAATCGAACAGAGCCCGCAATGGGAGTTCGTGAATCACGTCGAATCGGTCCTGGCAAGAAATGGTTGCAATATGGGTGCGTGCCACGGCGCTTTGGCAGGAAAAGGAGGATTCCGACTTTCACTTCGTGGGTATGACCCACAGACCGACCATTTCAACTTGACCAAACAAGACCGCGGAAGGCGAGTCGAGTTGAGCGATCCGGAGTCTTCCTTGGTACTCGCAAAACCCAGTGGACTGCTTGAGCATAAGGGTGGAATTCGATTTTCTCCCGATTCTCGAGATTATCGGATTCTTCAAGACTGGATTTCCAATGGAGCCGTAGGCCCTCGCCCTTCGGATCCAATGCTCCTACGCATTGAGATGCTGCCGACATCTGTGAAATTGCAAAAGGGAGATCAAGACTGCGTTGCTGTTCTGGCTCACTACTCGAATGGTCGTAGTGAAGACGTCACAGCGTGGGCGAAATTCAGTTCAAGCGACGAATCGGTAGCACTCGTCGACGAAAATGGGCAGATCCAGTCGATAGGCCCCGGAGAAGGGACCATCGTTGCATGGTTCGCAAGCCGCATTGTTACTTCGCGTGTCCAGATTCCTTTCGCAAGTCCGACCACATCGGACTCTGAAACCTCCATTCTTTCGCTGGAACATATTCAACAGCGACTCGGTCGAGCTAATGCAATTGATGAGCATGTCGCCAATCAGCTATTTGCACTCGGAATCCCGCCTTCCCTCAAATGTTCAGATGTTGAGTTTTTAAGGCGCAGCAGTTTGGATGCCACTGGGGTGCTACCGACCGAAGAACAGGTCGAGCAATTCCTCTCGAACACATCGCCAGATAAACGATCGCAATGGATCGATAGTTTGCTAGACAGCCCGCAATTCATCGACTATTGGGCCTATCGGTGGTCGGATGTGCTGATGCTTAACAGCAACCTTCTTCGGACAGAGGGGGTCAAGGCGTATTACCAGTGGATACGGAGTCAAGTGGAACGGAATCGCCCTTGGGATGAAATGGTGCGCGACATTGTGACCGCGCGAGGTGATGCGATGGAAAATGGCGCGACCAATTTTTTTGCAATCAACCAAGACCCTGAAGGCATGACCGAAAATGCGTGTCAAGCCTTTCTAGGCCTTTCCATCGGATGTGCCAAATGCCACAACCACCCGTTGGAGAAATGGACCAACGATCAGTACTACGCAATGGCAAACATGTTCGCCCGGGTTCGCGCGAAGGGTTGGGGTGGCGAGGTTCGCGACGGCGATGCTGGTCGCTCGGTATACATTGTAGACCGAGGAGATTTGATCCAACCCTTGCGAGGAAGACCGCAACCTCCTGCCCCTCTTGATGCCCCACCAATCGACATGGATTCCCCCGAGGATCGGCGATTGATTCTCGCGCAGTGGATGACATCTCCTGAGAATCCCTACTTCACCAGGGCGGTGGTCAATCGTATCTGGGCAGCGTACTTTGGCGTAGGAATCGTCAATCCGGTCGATGACCTTAGAGCGAGCAACCCTCCAAGCAACCCGGCGTTGATGGATGCGCTTTGCCAATCTTTGACCGATGAAAAGTACGACCTAAAACGTTTGATGCGACGAATCATGAATTCGGAAACTTATCAACGGTCTAGTACGCCGGTCGAAGGAAACCAATCGGATCGCAAGTACTTTTCCCATTACTATCCACGACGATTGATGGCGGAAGTGATCCACGATGCCATTGTGAGCGTCACCAATATCGCAACCGAGTTCAACAAAGTCTCATTTCTCGGCGGAGACAAACGAGATACCAAGAACTAT
>VGZN01000363.1 GCA_016872635.1 Planctomycetota bacterium
AACGAAGCAGTTCTTTTTCATGTTGCTTCGACACATGTGTTCAGGCAAGCCGGTGCTGGCTGACTGATGGTGGACGAACTCCGCAACGGACTGAGTTCCGTCGCCAAGAGGCAATGTTTCGTGTTCGAACAAGTGTGCGGCTTTCTCGCACATCTTGATCAGTTCATCGGTCGGGATGGACCGGAGGGCGTTCCGCGCGTTATGGGCTTTACGCATGTCCATCTGAACCATGCCGCCGTTGACTTGTCCGATTTTCGCGATCGCTTCGCCTGTATCGAAATGGATGACGTCGTAGGTATCAAGGGATTTGTACGGCTTTCCCCAGCGAAGCGGTTGGATCGTTAGCATGGTTAACTCCTAAAGGATAGATGCCCCAAATGGGCGGAGCAAGATGCGGTTTTAGGTTCGATCTCGGAGATACAACTCTATCCGAGACTCGAACATCAAAGATATCGACTGGATGATCAACGGTAGGTACGCGCCAGTACTAGTAGACACCTACCGTCGTGGACGATGCGAAACCTCGGTAAGGACGAACACCTGAAACACCATCCCAAGAATACTTTTGGAACGGTCGCTCCCTCTCACCTTCATCCCGTTCCATGAAACCGGGAACGAAGAACTCTTTGGTCATCGTGTACAGTTTCACACGGCCGGTCTCGCCGTATCCGACGACTTTGTTGATGTCATCGAAATCGACAATTTCCACCACAGCGCGTGGTTGGGGAGCATGGTAGGCAATGGTGTAGTCGTCTTCGTCGGTGATCGGACGCGAACAAGCCAACCCCATCAGCGTGTTACCATAGGTTGGTGTCATATAAATCCCGCTGTCTTGGGGCAAACCTTCGAGAAGTTCTTCAACGCAAAAACGTGTCCATTGCGGCGTGAACTCGGTACCGCCGGAAAAAATTCCAGTGATACCGACGTCTTTGATGCTCAACCCCTTTTCGGCCAATCCCATCGCAAGCGACTCAAGCAACTTAGGGGTGGCAAACATACACTTAATATTGTGATTTGCCGTCAGGATGGTGATCGCTTGGTCGATGCAGTGTTTCTTGTATTCCTCAAGGTGCTCCATCCAACCTTTTTTGATCAGCTTGATGACCCACCGGGGATCCAAATCGATGCAGAAGCAAATACCGCCGCGGTACTGGCAGAGGTGTTCGACGGCCAATCGCAATCGCCGGGGACCTGAGGGACCGAGCATCAGCCAGTTAGCACCTTTGGGAAAGTATTCGTCCGGCAGTGTATGGCTAAATGTCTCATAATCGATCCGAAAATCGTCGATGACCACTCGGCTTTTCGGAATCCCTGTTGTCCCGCCTGTCTCAAACACATAGGTCGGTTTGCCGTGAAGGCCCTTGGGAATCCAACGTTCTACGGGCCCCCCCCGAAGCCATTCATCTTCGAACTCCGGGAATTTTTTGATATCGTCAAACCCCTTCACTTCCTTCAACGGATCAAACTTGAGTTCGGATTTCTTGCCTAGCCAAAAGGGAGACCCCGTGGAATCATGGAAATGCCACTGCACGGTCTCGTACGCATGTTGATCGAGTATCTTTTTGGCTTCAGCGATTTGCGAATCGGAAGCCAGCCATTTGGGGTCTGCCGCTGTCATGGGTCTTTGGGTGCTAGAAATGGGGAGGGGTAGGTGAGTGCCGGGCTTTCCGCCGCGGTATCAAGGGCCCTACAGTGTAGCCGAAAATCAACCCCCCTGGTAAACCTGGTCACCGTTGTACGGCCAACCAATTCGAGATACATCGTCCCAAGGCCTCTCTTGCGGCGCGGTAGGAATGGTCAGCGTTATCGATAACCTCCACGTGATGCATGGAACATCGCTGAATTGCTTGAGCTATTTGCCGATCGGCGTCTCGAAAATTGACGGAACCATCGCGAACTTCGGAGTCACCAAAAACCCATAACGTCGGGATAGGGATTTCACCGATGAACGATAAGTAATCATATCTCGCACCACTTCCGTACTTATCGAGAAACGTCGCTGCTGACACCCAGTTCGGCAGCGGGAACCGAACACGCATGATGTGGTGGTCCTCGCCGTCTTGGCAGAGCGATTGTGCTTGAGCCAAGTGTTCTTGAAAGACAGCACATTTCTTAGGATCCGCCAGGAGCAGATCCGTATTTAGACGCGGGGGGGAGAGTGCGACAAAGAGATCGACACCTTCGATCTTTTTTGCCAATGCATATGCCGCTTTAACGGCACCCAGCGAATGTGCGACGATGCCAATCCGTTTAAAACCTTCATTTCCCGTGAACCGAACCCATCCTCTAAGGTCCTCGATGGCACTATCAATGGTTTCGAACATGGAACCCAATCGAGCGGGATAATCCGAGGAGCCAAAGCTCGCTAGATCATGCCCACGCGTGTTGATCAACAGCGCGCTATCACCATTGATAAGGCAAGTTTCGGCGACGAACTGCAACAGAGTCGAGCCATAAAAGTTTCCATTCACTCCATGAACAATGATCCAAACCCGCTCCGATGTCGACATTTTCGGATGCGCGAGGAACCCATGTAGCTTGACGCCGTCTTCGGTGGTTGTTTCAACTAAGCAGCCGTACAAAGTATGCATTTCGATTCTGGGATGGCAGCTGCTCTCGAGCATTCTGCGGGCAAGTAATTCGCAGGCTCCGCACCGGGTGTATTTTCCGCACTCCAACCGTGGCGATCGTCAACCAAATAAAAAAAGGCCGCCCGTTGCAGGAACGGACTGCCCTTAGTTCTATGATTTTTTGGTTTTTCGAGAAGCCGGGATCTGTTGGACACTCACTGAGCCAGAAGCATGCTAGCATCAGGCCCTGACATGAACTCTACGGGTTTCCCGCTGGAACCGGCTTCCCATCGGAGGACTGGTAAAGACCGGACACTCGCCCAGTGCTGGGCACCCCAGCTTCGCGCCGAATAAAATCGCTCGCTCGATTTGCAGAGCCTAGAGGCACGACGTCTTCTTCACCCGAACCACGCAAGTAACCCATCAGTTTATCGAGATTGATTCGGCTGATACCCATCGCCTTGGCTTGCTGTTCAATCTCCAGGCGTTTCTTAGCGACAACTTCGTTCGAACCTGCAAGTTTGTCACCGAGGACTTTGAACTCGTCTCCGACGACTAGCCAGCGGGTGTTAACGCTCAAATTCCCTTCAACACGCCCGTCTGGTCGGAGATCGACCGACACATCGCCACCATTTTGGGCGATGAGGGCCTTCACTGTATCGCGGTCGTCTTTCCCGTCGCCGTCGATATCAAGTTTTCCAACGAGACCGAAGCTGACTTTGCGTCCAGGCTGCCATGCAGGGGAGTAGATCTTATCTCCGCGGAGGATAGTTGCAGGCCTGCGATCTGGAAGAACTCGAGCTCGAGACAAGTGTTCCGTCTGCTGATTTACGTCCACAACTTCGAGACGAGCCTTGGGCTTTTGGTCAGCGACTTTGCTCGCAGTATCGTCGAGCACAGCAAATCGAACGCCTGGTCGAAGTCCATCGGCCTTACCGAGATTCAGGTATACCGTGTTGCCGCCATCGGTGACCTCGGTGATCTTGCCTTGAACGTATTGAAAATCTTCGCCCTTGATTTCCTCGAGTTGCTTTCCGAGGATTTCGTTCGTCTTGGCGAGTTCATCCCGTTTTCTAGTAACCTCAGAAATCTCTTTTTGGTACTGCGCCTTTTCAGCTTCACGCTGTTTGGCTACCCGTTGCTGCTCGGTCTTGATTTGGGTTATTTCGTCCTGTCGCTCTTTCTCTTTCTGAGTGTAGGTTACCGTGGCTTGCTCGAGTTGGCTCGCCAATGTATCTGCTCGCTTTCGTTCGGCTTCGGTGTTGATCGTCCATTGTTTTAATGCCGCTTCATAATTGGCATTGAGATCGACTTCTTTCTTCGCTTGCGCTTCGATCTGGATGTTCTTTTCCCGGACCGTTTGCATCAAAGTCTCCACAAGCTTGCGGTAGTTTTTCTCCGCAGAATTAGGCCCGAACAAGGCCATATCGGCATTGTACTTCTTCTGGACGTCGGCGACGTCCGGAGCGTTGGGGAACGACGATGCCATTTGTTCGATTTCGACTTGGGTCCCAGACTGCGAGCCCAAGATCATCGAAAGAAGTTGTGACTTTTTCCTCTCTTCGGTCGCCTTGGCGTCCGCATCCCTCATTTTGGTCTCGGCTTCTTTTACTTGCTTGAAGTTCGTTCCGGACTGGAATACGACGTAGCAAAGGGCGCCGATGCAGAGCAAGCTGACGAAAGACATGACGATGACATAAGCTTGCCATACGTAAAGATTGCGATCGCGGGCCATCAATTACCTCGCCGACGAAAAGAATCACCAATGCACAGACGGGGCAACTCCGCCTCGCCTCCTTCTAGATCCTAAACAGCCCCCTTACTACCGTCAAACTTTCTCTGCACAACTCTTGGTTTTTTCGGAAAATCCGCCCTACCAACTGCGCTCAATCGCGCTATCCGCGAGGGATAGGTCGGTATTGGGGGCGAACCAGTTCCACCGAAGCGTCTTCTTTTCATCTCTACGACCTCGGGAGAGCCGCCCGTTTCGAAGCCGTTTTAACTGCTTTTTTCAGCGGTTTTAGGGGTGATATCCACTATGTATTTTCGATGCTTTTATCCTGGTCACAGTGCAATCCTGGTCACAGTGCAAATGGACAGGCAAAATAAGCTAGGATTCTAGAGTTCATGCTCGGGCCGCCTCCTAAAGGGCCGAGCAAGCCATCCCGTGAGGGGACGTCGAGCGAGACTTAGCCCGATCGCTAGGCGACTTCCAAACAGAGTTCATGAATCGGTTGGGGGTGGGGGTGAAACTTGCACGATTTTCAGCAAATCGAGTCAATCCACGGCGATCGAAGCCCTTCGATTCGAGCGACTGGAACTGGAAAAGTGTTCGCTTTCGGAGTGGAACCGATTACTATACAGTGGTGCGCGTCGTCCGACGAAAGCATCTCCGAATTATGCGTCGAGGAGTCCCTCCTTTTCCTTTGCGATTCCATCATGAAGTCATCGATCGCTTGTTGCCTCGTACCATTTGTCGCTTGCCTCGTCGCAGGGGGCCTCTCCCCGTGCATCTCTCAAGGCCAAATTAACGACAGTTCGATAGCACCCGCAGGGCTTGAGATCCAATGGGAAAATAGCTTAGGCGGAGACGGTCTCGCTCGCGGTGATCAAAACCTGGTCATTTGGCCACACAAATCCGAACGTAGAGAGTACGTCGACGTCTACGTTGGGAATCGGTTGATCGAGCGTATCGATGGTCGACAAATCGACAAAGTAGCCGTCGATAAACTGATTCTGGAAGGGAAACCGATCAAGCCAACGCCTGTACTCGGCATGGGGGGTGCCAGAGCAAAGGCCGATAAGTTGGTCAGCACTTATAAGATTCTAGGGCGAAATGCAACGATCAAAACATTCAGCGAACCCGTGATTTACATCGTCGCGGTCGCTTCCAATGGGATTGTATCAGCGATCGACGGCGAGTCCGGTGAAGTTCTCTGGCAAAGCTCGGTACCGAACCCAGAATTGCCAATCTTGGGTCCGGGAGTATCCGATGACTATGTGGCGGTGGTGAATGGTAACCGTTTCTATG
>VGZN01000364.1 GCA_016872635.1 Planctomycetota bacterium
CGGCACAAGGTGTTTACAAAAAGATGGAGGAACTCAAAAAGGGGTTCCCGGAGGGAGTTGACTACAAAATCGTTTACGATACGACACCGTTCATCAAAGAATCCATTCTCGAGGTCTTCAAAACGCTGCGAGATGCCATCGTGTTGGTGGCGATCGTTGTTTTGCTGTTCCTTCAGAATTGGCGAACGACGCTGATTCCATTGATCGCGGTGCCAGTGGCGATCATCGGTACATTCGCCGTGATGTCCGCGTTAGGGTTTTCGCTGAACAATCTTTCCCTCTTCGGTTTGGTGCTCGCAATTGGTATCGTAGTCGACGATGCGATTGTGGTGGTGGAAAATGTGGAGAGGTGGTTGCATCATGGATTGTCTCCGCGCGATGCGGCGCGGAAAGCGATGGATGAGGTGACAGGGCCGGTGATTGCGGTGGCGCTTGTGTTGTGCTCGGTATTCATTCCCTGTGCGTTCATCTCGGGAATCACTGGGCAGTTCTTCCGTCAATTCGCGATAACGATCGCTGTATCGACGGCTTTCTCGGCGATCAATTCGTTGACGTTGTCCCCCGCACTCGCGGCGATCTTGATGCAGCCGAAGGGGGCGAAGCGAGATCCATTGACGTGGCTGATCGATGTCACGATCGGATGGTTTTTTAAGTTGTTTAATGTGACTTTCGACTTCGCGACAAGTGTTTACGCTCGGTTCGTTGGGCTTTTGCTCCGAGGAACGTTGGTCGTACTCGCTTTGTATCTAGGATTGCTTTGGCTTACTTATGAAGAGTTTTCGAAAGCTCCGGTCGGGTTCGTTCCTAACCAGGACAAGGGGTACCTGATGTTGAGCGTGCAGTTGCCTGACTCCGCATCCGTTGGGCGAACCCGCGAGGTTCTCAATCGTATCGAGGCTGTCGCTAGGAAGAGCGAAGGAGTTGCGCACACAGTTACTGTCTCAGGCCAGTCACTGTTGCTTTCGACCAATGCTTCCAACCTGGGGAGCATGTATGTGATGCTCGAAGAGTTTGGAAAGCGGAAAGGCATATCGGCGGACCATATCGCTGCCAAGATTCGAAGCGAATGCCTCGCGGAGATTCGAGATGCACAAATCAGTATCTTCGGTGCTCCTCCCATCGACGGATTAGGCACGACCGGTGGTTTCAAATTGATCGTAGAAGATCGCGGCAACATGGGATTGGACGAGTTGCAGCGGGTTACGGACAAGATCGTTGACGAAGCGAACAGCACTCCTGGACTTCAGGGAGTTTTTGGAAGCGTACGATCGAACACACCGTGGTTGTACTTAGACATCGATCGTGAAAAATGCCTCGCCATCGGTGTGTCTCCAGCGGATGTTTTTAAGACACTTCAGGTGTATCTCGGCTCCTACTATGTGAATAATTTCAATCGATTCGGTAGGTCATGGCAGGTCAACGTGATGGCAGACGAGAAATATCGTGCCAGCGTCTCGCAGATTTTGCAACTCAAGGTTCCCAATCTGAAGAAGGAGATGGTACCGCTGGCAACGTTGATCCGACTGCGTGATGAAGCGGGTCCACAGTCCTTGATGCGCTATAACATGTACTCTGCCTCTGCTGTGACCGGGAATTTGCTTCCGGGAACCAGCAGTGGGGATGCTATCGAAGTGCTTGAGAAAATTGCCAAGGAGCAGCTTCCTCGATCGATGGCGTTCGATTGGACTGAATTGACATACATGCAGCTCGCGGCGGGGAATACAGCCATTTATGTATTTGCTCTGGCCGTGGTGTTCGTTTTTCTCGTGCTCGCAGCGCAGTATGAAAGCTGGTCGTTGCCATTAGCGGTGATCTTGGTAGTCCCGATGTGTTTGCTCTGTTCCGTGGTTGGTGTGACGATCGCCAAAATGGATGTAAATATATTTACGCAGATCGGACTGATCGTTCTCGTGGGACTTGCAAGTAAAAACGCGATTCTTATTGTTGAGTTTGCGGAGCAAGAGCGGCGATCTGGGAAATCGGTTCGCGAGGCGACGATCAGCGCCTGCAGATTGAGACTTCGCCCCATCTTGATGACGTCGTTCGCGTTTATTCTCGGTGTGGTTCCCTTGGTGATCGCCGAGGGGGCAGGAGCAGAGATGCGAAGAACGCTTGGAACGGCCGTGTTTAGCGGCATGCTCGGCGTTACCTTCTTCGGGATATTACTAACTCCCGTGTTCTACTATGCCATTCGCTGGTTCAGCAAGGACGAAAAACCGTCGGAACCGAGCGGTCATCATTAGGGTACCATGATATGGGGCGTGCATCCTTGGGAGCATGGAATGCACGGCAACGGTTTGTAGTCGTAGCACCCATTGCCACTTGGGCAGGAAAGGCATGGATCTGGCGGCGGGGCCTTCTTGCAGTAGTGCCCGCACGTGCTGGTCGAAGGGCATGGTTCCTTTGGATACGGTTTGCTGCTGTATGGAGTCGTTGGGCAGCACGCGGGAATCGACGCGTTTGACGCCGCGCAAGGGCTTTGCGATCGATTGCCGAAAGGTCTCTGGAACGGATTCAGGGATCCGCAGCCGGAGGTGCATATCAATGCGAGCATCGTGAGCGATCGAGCAAGTGAATGCAGGGAAAGACCGAAAGTGGTAGGTGTCGTCACGGTATGGTTACTCGTTACTCAATGAAGGTAAAGAAACCAAGTCGGTCAGCTGTTTATCGGAAGGGGATTCTGCTGAAGAACCCTGTTCCGTGGTGGCGGGTAGGCCAACATTCGATACTGGCAAAATCGGAGATGGTTGTGAGAGGCGGATTTCCCAGCCTCCGCCGAGAGCTCGGTAGAGATTCACGAGTCCTAGTGTCGTATTCCCTTGAGCTTGTGCAAGTAAGGTCTGTTGAGTGACGAGGTTCTGTTCGATGAGTGAGACGCGATTGAAGTCAACGAGTCCACCTTTGTATTGTACCATGGCGATTTGAGCGGACTTCTCCATCGCCTTGACACTCTCCTCCAGCTTCTCGGCTTGTTCCTGGGACTTGAGGAACTCAACGATCGCGTTTTCTGCTTCGAGTCCTGCTTGCAAAACCGTGTATTGGTAGTTTGCAACTTGGGCTTCGAACGTAGCTTCGATTCGCTCGATGTTGCTGAGCAGTCGCCCATAGTTCAGAACATTCCAGCGGAATCCCGGGCCGACGGCACCTGCGAATGCGTCACCTGAAAAGGTATCGGAGAATTGGCGTGCGCTATAGCCGAGATTTCCCGTCACCGAAATCGCGGGGTACAAATCGGATTCAGCAACGCCGATTCGGGCGGACTCCATCGCCGTTTTGCGTTCTTGGCGGCGAACGTCGGGACGGTTTCGGAGCAAGTCGGCTGGGATACCAACGACGACCTCTGGGCGCGTCGATGGAATTGGAGCACGACCCAGGAATGTATCTAGATCCTGAACTGGGACGCCGAGCAGAATGCAAATTCGGTTCGCCAATTGCCTTCGCTGGATCTCCAGGGAGGGGGTTTGCGATTCCGTTTGTGCCAAAACACTTTTTGCCTGATCGACATCCAACTCGGTAGCTTGACCACCATTGAATCGTGCTTCTGCAATCCCCAAGGTTTCTTTTTGAAGTATCACGTTCTCATCGATGTAGGCAAGCTGCGCCTCGACAATTCTCAACTGGACGTAATTTTGCGCTACGTCACCGATTAGTGTCACGAGGGCTGCATCGTAGTCCTCGACAGAGGCATCTAGATGCGCGTCCGCCGCTTCAATCATACGGCGGTACTTGCCCCAGAAATCCAATTCCCAAGCGAGCCCGAAACCATACTGCCAACTACCGAATGAGGAGTTCGGCAAAAATACACTTGAAGCATTGGCTCCACTAAATTTCTGTTGCGTGAAACCACCGTCGACGTATTGTTGTTGCGGAAAGAATCGGCCTTGTGCGATCCCTAATTCCGCACGAGCCTGTAAGACGCGGAACGCCGCTTCTCGGATCGTCAGGTTCTGTTGGCATGCGTTTTGTACTAATTGATCGAGGACCGGGTCGTTCAAGTTGGTCCACCAGGAGGCGAGCTCTGCGGATTGGGAGATCACCCTGGGATCCGCAGCATCCACCCATGCGTTTGCGACTGGCTCCGTTGGACGCTGGTAATTCGGACCAACCTTGAAGCCGTTTTGCTTCCATTCACGAGGGGTCCTGCAACCGGGGGCAACTGCCAGCAGGATTACCGCAATGAGAAGTCCGAGGTATCTCACGGATACAAAATCTACGGATACCCTGATCGCTGTTGATACGAGTTGGCAATGCGAGCCAGAGATTGTATTTGCGAGGGCCGGTTGTGATAGGTAATGCATAGACGGACCCCACTCCCCTTCATCCGTGATTGGGTGAACGGTCAACGATAACTACCTACACGCATCGCGGCATGTGGATACACCTGAAACCATCAGGATGTCGCAGGTACTGTTCGCGCACGACAACCGTTCCGAGTTCGCGCACCGTTTGGATGTATCGTCGAATTACTGGTCCGGCTTTAACGTTTTTAATGCTTGCAATGATTGTGTCAGGGATGCAACTCTCCATTTAGGGATACAAAAACCTAGTTTTTGCATGGGCTGTGGCGATTCGGCGATCAGAAGGGCAATGTGGTACGATGGTAGATTGAAGTGATGCGGCTAATGGGCATCCCCAAAGTCATTCCATCGATTGGCACCGCTCGATTCCCTCGACCTTTCCCGGTGATTGTGTTCAACATTGATGGTCACAGGAGTGAGTCCTGTGTTGTCGGGACGGGTCGTCCAAGCCAAACGCCCATCCCCCAGCACGTCCAGATGGCGTTTACGGGAAAATTCCCAATGGCGTTTTTGATCTAGATTTTGGGCCGAAGGGGGAATTAGTCAGTTGCGGACGGGACAAAAGGTACGTGTCTGGTCGAGCGAAGGAGATTTAATTCGTACATTCGCATTCAACGCGGGGGCAGAAATTGCATCACCAGGATCGACGACGGTTCCTCGACAGTCGAACTCGTAGGAGCGTTCTCACCTGAAGGTCTTGCCGTTGCGAGTTGGATTCGTGTTTGATGGATCGGAAGTGATTGCAGGAGACAATTCGGGTAAGCTATGGTCATGGTCTTTCGATCTTTCGGTCGAAAAATAGAAACAGTGAAAAATGCTACAACGAGATAACGTCAATCCCGGTCCAAAACATTTGGTTTTCAGAGACAAGAATAGGGTATGGATTTATGTACCATTGATTTTGATCGGTGCTATTCTTGGTATTCTTTCCATCGGGAAAACCAATACGCGGGCATCCGGTGCTTTCCAGATTGTCAATAATTACTTGACGGCATCGATCTTGTTCATCGTGGCTGGACTTTACGTCGCGACGATGAGGAAACTGGTTTTCGATAAAACGCGCGGTCAACTGGAAAAAACAATACAGATCTTGTTTTTCCGGTTTACCAGTTGGATCGATCTGGGACCAATGACGCGCGTTTCGACGATTTATCGAGGCGACTCAGACTGGGAACATTACACCGTCGTTTTGGGGGGGCAGTGGCAGAGCTCCTTCTCATCGAAGGAAGGGATATGAAGGAAATCAATGATGTTGCTAAGCAGTTCGCCGAGTTTCTCGGGTTAGAGTTGGAGACTTG
>VGZN01000365.1 GCA_016872635.1 Planctomycetota bacterium
CCTCCCTTGATATCGGTATCCTCTCCGCGAAATACGATATCCTCGTCCCTTGCCAAAACACGGAATTGGCGTCAGCTCGTGAACAAGCACTTCTTTCAGAAACACATAACTCATTGCTGATTTCAAAATCAGCATTCGACAAAACGGCTTACTTTCTGAGAACAGGATCATTCGACGCGGCGATTTGCAAAACTCAGTGAAATCCCCAACCCTACTTTTTCACTTTAAAAGCTCTCGACGATCCCTTCGATCGATGTTCGATAGCCAGATCGGTCGAAACAAACCTCCCGCACCTTGCCAATCTTCAACTCGTATGGCGATCGTGATAAACCCTCTTTCGGGCCCGTGATCGGCTAGCTTGAAACTGCTCCATTGTTCAAAGGCCGTCTCGCGTGCTTCCCGATCCCCCGAGGATCCTACATACCGACCATCCGCGAAAACCTCGATGTAATCATCGGCTCCGTCCACCCACAAGTACAAAGGCCCTTGACGCAAGTTTTCTGAAATAGGAACGTTCACGCGATACCAAGCCCATCCGTCTAACCCACCGTAGCCTTGTGAATCCCAGTGCTTGCCGACACGAATCTCTTTCCAAATCCCAACTTGGCTTTCTTCTATCTCAGCTTTATGCCATCCGCGATCGATCCCTTCATTCAAAGGATCGGGGAGGAAACGCCACTCAAGATCGACGACACTGACCCGTTTTTCCCGCAATTTGTCGCGGATACCTTGAATCGACGCAATATCCATTTCCGCGATAATTGGCCTCACTCCCACGTCATCCAGATCGCCTGTACCTCGCTGAGCCAACCATCGCAAATCATCTGCCAACATGGTCATTCCAGCAGCATTGGTACCATCGCCGTGCTCCAATGCATCTACTAGTAATAGCCCCTTACCGAATCGGCAAGCAAAAACGAGTCCATGGGTTTTCACCGACGCGATATCGTGATTGTCCCATAACATGACCAAGGGGGTCATCTCCTCCAACCACTTTACATCCGGTATGACACGCCCCGCCAAATCGAAATGCTGCAAATCCCTGACCAACTGATGTCGCTCATTCCAGGAAGATTCGGAATGCACGACAGGGCCACCTCGCAAGAACCAATGATCGGCGAGAGGAAAACTTCCACTCTCCCCATCCGGTAGCATCAAGACACGTCCCCCTCGCTCAAGGAAATCTACAAGCTCTAGATCGAATCGACTGGCAACTCGGATCTCTTCTCCCGACCGATTTTGCGTCTGGTCCCCCTGTTCGACTATGTCGAACTTGGTCTCTAATCCCAACTCGTTCATCACGAACGTTAGAGACTTTCGGAGCGCCGTCGAGCAGTTGCTGTGAACGCCTATAGCAATTTCTCTTGGTTCTATTGCACTCAGTTTTCTCGGTTTCGGCAATCTCCATAAATCCCACTCATTCTGGCAGAGCGGAGTCTCCTCATCGATCAGTCGAACTTTTAGATTCCAACACTCGCCGAATTGAGCTGAATCGCTGGCCTCCGTTACATCCAGCTCTCCGAATGGATCTTCTAGGTCGATGGGCTTAAGACGCCAACGTCCCGGTGCATCACGGCCGTCTCCCGACGCGAATGTAGCCACCGGTTCGAATGCCTCAGGATTTACCGCTCGATTTATTTTGATGATCCGATCGTTATAAGTCCAAGTCTCTTGTAGCAATAGATTCCTCGGTGGCCCCCCTTCGATCGTGGCTGAAGAATCGTGGCGATTGGTTCGAACGATCCCTTCGTCCAACATTCCCTCGAAGCATATCTTTCCTTGAAACGGAGCGTCTGCCCAGAAACTGCGCCGATCCCCGGGCGTCTGTAAGACCAGCATGTTCTCACGATGCCAACTCCAAGATTCTTTTCCCCACTTTGGTTTTCCCCGATAATCCATCAAACCCATCGCCGCAAATGGAAAATCGCGAATCACAGATACAACATATCCTCCATTTCGGACTTGATTGCGGAAAGCTTCGATCTGAAACTTTCTCATGAGCATCGCATACCGTTTCGAATCCTCCTCGAGTCGCGCCACCGATTCAGCCCCCATATCCGCAGCTCGTGACTGAACCCACTCATCATTAGCGCGATACGCAAGAGGCCACCAAAACGGTTGTTCCTGACCATCTCGCCTACCATGAAGAAGCAGCTCTGAGGGCGAAGAATCCATTGGGGTTTCCAACGAATTTGGGACCAGCCAAGTGTCTGCGGCGATAGCTTCGCCGAGTACAAGAGGCTTTAGACCATGTTCGGAGATATAGTTCTTCAAACGTTCCAAAGTTCCAGACCACGTATGATTGTTCCCGTAGGGATGATCATCATAAAAATCATGAATCCGATTCCACTGTATCCAACTGCTATCGTCTTCAACCACTGAATTAGGAATGCGTTCATGACATTGGTCATAGAGAGTGCGAATGACATCAATGTCGGCGCTAGGCCCGGTTTCACACGTGAGACTGCGGAGAATCACGCTTGGATGGTTGCGATCATAAAAGAAGAACTCGTCAAATTCACGTGCTAACGTGGGTAACTGGTCGTTTGTCCACTTGGAATGCCATGTGGGATACTCCATCCAAACGAGAATACCCATTTCATCAGCCAACTCTAAATAACCTTTCGGAGGAATCCATAAACAAAATTTGATCAAATTGAATCCGTAATCCTTTACCAATTGAAGTTCGGCCCGCCAATGATCCGGATCCAAACTCGGCGCAGTGCTAGGGGGAGCATACCCCCAATTCAATACCCCTCGAACCGTCAGTGGCTTGCCGTTGAGGATGATTTGATCGCCGTCGGTTCGAATGCTCCGAAACGCCGCTTTGGTAAAAAACCAATGCAATTCTTTGCGTTCCCCCTCATCCAAATTCGCTGATTGTTTAGCCGCACCTTCTTGAAGCGAGATCCTTACGTCATAAAGCCTAGGAGATTCCGGGGACCAAGTAGCTGGATTAGCAATGTGGATCGCGCCGGATAATGCACAGTTGCTATCATCTAGCAACTGCTGCAGTTCCTCAGTCGTGAGCGTTCGATCGGTTCGTATCCAAGATCGCTCTAGTCGACCCGATACTGTATCGATGTCCTCCTGCTCATCTCCCTGATTTGGTACGACGGAGTGTTCAATCCGGAGAACATAGGTGTTCCTAGCATCAAGGAATCCACGGAGAGTAGACACTTCGTAGCTACGCAGGGGTACTTCGTAGTTCAGCCTCGACGATCCCAAATCCCCCCACAGATGCACGCGCTCGACATCGATCGCAACTGGATACCGAATCAACAGCTCAACGGGCTTCCATAGTCCACCAAAATGCGGCGCGAAGACCGGTAGAAAGCCCTGGGAATTGTGTCCCACGAGTTCGTCTACCTCGACCAATAATTCGACGGAATCCATGACGGGGGGCCCTTCGTTTGATTCTTGATTTGGGCGATCATCACGACCTGCCTCCGAGATAGCCTCTCCTTCCTGATATGGCTTAAAAAGAAATTTTGAGATATCGCATTCGAAAGGCGTCCACCCACCAAGATGCTCTGCAACCAATACTCCGTTGCACCAAACTTTGGTCTTTGTCGCCGCACCTTGAAATCTCAGTAATGCTTGCAGGTGTTGCGTTGCAGCATCGAGCTCCACACACTGGAGGGATTTACGATAATATCCCACACCATCAAAAAGCGCCCCTTCATGGGCCTCGAACGGGGAAGGCAAGTGAATGGGTTTCCAAGAGTTCTGACCGTCTCGCCGAAACTCCCATCCATCGACGAGCGAACACACACTCAATCCTTCCTGATCTGTCGCTGTTGGGAAAATCGCAGCTATGGACTTCTTAAAATCCGAGGGCTCATTGCCGCCATGCTCCGAGGGTTTTTCGATCCGTTGAGCAAATACCTTTGCTGGAACGACCGAGCAAGGTGCTGAGTTGCCCAATATCGATGCGACAACCACCAATAGATGCACTCGCCATTTCGGGGAGAAAAAAGTCGCGGAAAGACAAATTTTCAACACTAACTGGACTTTCGCTAGGAGGTAAAGATTCGCGGCGTGGACGCCTTGCCATTATGAACCGCACTGCGTTGATAGGAAAGCCGAACCCACGATTGGACTTTGTGTAAACTGATATGCCACTCCCCGCCTTGTAGCCGAATCCTTAAAAATCTAGACTCACCGAAGAGCTAAACGAAAAGTCGCCTCATTTCTATGGATACCGCTGGCGAATGCTGCGGTGACCGTGCTATGAACGCGAGAATAAAGGGGTGACCTGCGGGTCGCATCGTGCGATTCGCGTAGCTGCGACTCCGTCGTTCCTGGTCCGAATTGCAATACAAAATGCGCGTGCGAATCTTCCCTGACAAAGCATAATGCTCGCGCAAGGAAGCCCTTTGCAATCAGTCTCAAGCCGAATGAGTATGTGATGTCCATCGAAGCCGCAATCGCATCAGTCACCCACTCCCTCGCAGGTACCCCATCTCCAGCGGACAGGACTTATTCGCTCGACTATCGAATCGAATTGTGCCATCGCTGTATTGCAGCAGTCGCTGAAGTTGCGGAAGAATGGTCAGCATTAGCGGCGAGTGCAAAACAATGCCAAGGTCGAGACGATGTTCTCGCCGAGGAAATGCTGGCTGGCCCCGTCGTTGTAGCGCGATTTCTACACCTCGCATCAAAAACGCTAGAACAGATCTCTTTGCAGGGAAGACCATCGTTACCAGGCAGGATAAGAACCAACAAAGATCAAAGAGTCGTGGTTCCTATCTTTCCAACGAATCAACTTTGGGACCGCATAACCTTTCTTGGGATTTCGGCGACGGTATTGATGCAGGAGGGAGTAGAACCAAACGAAATTCACGGAACACTATTGGACTCAGCAAAGGGAAGATCCTCGAACCGCGTTTCTGCCATACTCGGAGCGGGAAACGTCTCGAGCGTCCCGGCTACAGATAGCCTCCACCGAATCCTATTCGATCGAGCGAGAGTGATTCTGAAAATGAATCCTGTGAATGAGTATCTCAAGCCAATTTTCGAACTCGCCTTCGAACCCATGATTTCTGCCGGGATGCTGTCCATCATCAATGGAGACGGAGTTGTTGGACATGAATTGATCCATCATCCAAAGGTAACAGACGTTCATATCACAGGCTCCATCCATTCCCACGACATGATCGTTTGGGGACCAAATCCTGAGGAGCGAACTAAGCGCAAAGCGGATGGAAGACCGCTCCTGGACAAGCCGATCACGAGCGAGCTCGGAAACGTTTCTCCATGGATTGTGGTTCCCGGGGAATACACGGCGAAGCAATTGCACTCTCAAGCACAACATATCGCTTCCTCGATTACCAATAACGCCGCGTACAATTGCTTGTCTACACGCGTCGTGATCACTTGGCCCCATTGGCGGCAACGCGACACATTCCTTGGATTGATTCGCAAGTACCTCGAAAACACCCCCCGACGACCAGCCTACTATCCAGGCTCACTCGAGCGATTTCGCCGCGCAACGGGGCTAAATACGGACCTCGATGCGAATAATTCGCTTCCTTGGACGTTCATGACAAACCAACGCATCGAAGAGAGGCCACTCCTGTTTTGCGAG
>VGZN01000366.1 GCA_016872635.1 Planctomycetota bacterium
GATTGGATTTGTCGTTTCTTGTCATCGATCTGAGCTTGAAGCTCTACCAATCGCTCCATGGCATTGCTTGGCAAATCGACGCGTGCGTGGAGTGTGGTCAATTGCTTACGCAATGAATCGCGTTCAAACCAAGGATCGCGAATCTGGAGGGACGTTTCAATGGTCCTCGCCTCGAGTTCCCATTGCTCAATGCGAAGTTTCAGTTCGTCGATCTCGTTTTGCTGAGTACGACGTTGGGCTGCAAGTTCTCCCCATCGCCGACCGCGGAGAGTCAGCTGCTCAATTTCATCGCGCAGCTTTTCTCGTTTGGGAAACATATTCGGCATTTGCGCTGCGTCGGAGTCACTCGCGACCAATTGTGTGCGAGCGGCTCGCAATTGCCGGATCACATCGACGAGCGACACACGGTCCAGCCCGCTCGACAACTTGTAAAGCTCATCGGCCGCTGCGGTATCATCGAGCGTGCTGAGCTCTTGCAGCTCCCTCAATCCGATCGCGAACACGTTGGTAAAGATCGATTCATCGACGCTTCCGAGCAACGAGGTCAACCTGTGTTGGCCTTGGGTGATCCCATCGCTGCTCGTGACAGTCAGCTGCCCGACGACGCTTGGATCGTTGAGCGTAGCTCTTCTCGCGATTTCGTACCCACCACCAGGACCGGTGACACGGATAGCGCCCCCAGGCTTGCCCCCGTGTACCGGCGGTAGATACCGCAGTCGACGCTCGGGAGTGAAGCCGTAAAACATCATGCGCAAGAAGTTCATCAACGTCGTTTTACCTGCCTCATTGGGACCGTAAAAAACGGTCATCCCTTCGGGCAGAGAATCCACAGAGAGACCTGTCCATACACCGAAACCATCGATTTGTACGTCGCGAACTTTCATCCCCTCGTTCCTCCAAATCGGCGCGTCGGAGCCAACAAATCCACTTTATGCCCACGCAACATATCGACACCTAAGAGAGTAGCCCGATCGAGTGCGGCGCTGGTTACCAAACTACTTTCATCGATCAGCACATTTTGCCAAACCGATGTGCCCGGCGTCTCGGATTCAATCAATGGTTTCAAATTAAGTTGGGTTCCGGAAGTTTTTTTATTGTCCAAACTCGTTCGTAGGAAATCACCTAAGATCGTGTCTTCTTCTTGCCATTTGGACGGGTACGACTGCGGAGACAATACTTCGATCTCCGTCGACCAAACGCTGCACGCACCGTGACCATACTCACGGCGCAACCAGCCGAGAATTTCGTCGATTGCCGCTGGACCAACCATGGCACTATTTTCCAAATCCAATTCCACTCGCCAACGGATGATCAAGTGTCGGGTCCCATGCTCACTCTGCAGGCGTGCGATCCGTTTGCTCATCAATTCGCGTGGATCCCTCCCCATCGCGAGATCCTCGACATCCAATGTTTGTGTGACGTACCGAAAAGTATCGCAATCGGTGGCTGTGATGTTCGCATCATGGTCTCCATCGACCTCGACGGTCCAATAACCATGCGATCCGTCTTCTTCAAACGAACGACCTTGGGTCGTCCCGCAAACGCGCATGTGGGGAGCTTCTCCGTGCAACGTGTGCCGATGATGCTCGCGTCCCAACGCCCAGTAATCGATCCGTTCACTCAGCAACGAATCGCGGTCCGCAACTCCATGAGCGATGGCGATCACATAAGTATCATTGGATTCCGCTTGAAACTCTGCCGCTCGTATCGACTCTCGACCATCGTTTGAGCGACCGACAATGGTGGCAAGCGGAAATCCGTTGCGACGAAAAACTACCGACTCGACTTGCTTCTTGGAAAAGTAATGGACATTGCTAGGCAGCGAGACAGCCTCAGGCCATCGCTCTGGATCGTCGACTCCTCCACCAGCCCAGTAAACAGGGATCTTACGCTGTTCGAGCCGCTCGAATTGTTCGATGAGAAACGCCGGCCCAATGGCGCCACAGGAGATTGGATTTAGCAAATCCCCGGATAGAAGAACAAAATCGACGTTTTCGACGATCGCTGCTTCAAAAACCGCCTCGGCGGCTTTCCAAGGTGCATCGACCAGCGAAGCCTTGAGATGCTCCGGTAAATCCGTAAGGTCCTGCATGGCTCTCTCCAAATGGAAATCACCTGCATGCAAAAAACGAATTGATTCTTTTGACATGTGCCACCCTCCCTAGTGGAACTGCGTAAAACGCTATAGCCTTGGCAGTCTAGTAGAAATAGACAGTTTGTGCCAATGTCGATTTGGATCGGTTTCACAAAACCTGCTCCGACAACCTCATTAGAAACCAACCACACTCCCGAAACAAGAATGCTAGCTTGGGCGAGACTCTAGCTTGGGCAACACTACTGACGGATTGGACGGCTTCTGCCTTCTGCACAGACTCAATAAGTTGACCTTTGAATTGCATCAATTGCAGTGAAATGCATGTGCTGAAAGCGTTGCGGAAATCGGGCTTGTTCGGGGTTGCCAACCTTTAATGGCGTTGGAAACAAGCCAACGACTCCAAGGGGCAAATCACACCATTATCCAACATGGTTTCCCAAAGCTCCAAGGAAGAAACGGCTTTGATGGCTGAATCGCTCAGCATCGCTGGGAAGGAGAGGTCGGAGGAATTACCACCAACGGAGTCGGCACGCGAACCACTTCCGGTCGACGGATAAAGCCGGGACTTTGACAGGTCGACTGCAGTAAGTCGAGCAAAACAACCCGCTCGGAGTGCCCCCGCCTGCGATTCAACCTGTAAGAATCTCGCAGGGATTGTAGTGGCCATCAAAGCGATCTGTTGCGGGCTCAACGAGAACATAACGTTCGAGGCCCAGCAAATTTCTTCCCAAACCGACAAATCTGGGTTAGACGCGCGGGAATCGGTCCCGAGCATAAACGGGATCGCATCATTCCATTTACCAGCGGGATGATGTTGATGCTGAAAAGTTGAATGCGTCCGAGGGCAATATACAACTCCGACATGGTCCTGATATCGGCTCAATGAAATCAGCTCTTGCTTGGAGAGGTAATTCCCGTGGATCACGAGAGCCCGCCACGCATGCGACATCAATTGGATGTGGCTGTTGATGGTCCCTACACGAGAAAGGAAGGCTTGATCAACAAAAGGCTCAAGCATCGATGCAAACGGCCCAGAACGATCCTGCAACCAATCGAGTTCTTCCTGGGTTTCCGCCAAATGCATGCACATCAATCGGTCTTCGGTATTCGCCCTCATCGCAGCGCGTTGGATTGTGGCCATGGAAGCCGTGTACGGAGCGTGCGGAGCGAGTCCTAGCTTTTCAACTGCGGGGCCGACAGGCTCCTTGAGCAATTGTGTCGCCAGCAAATCCGTTTGATTGCCGCGTGTTCGGTTCACATCGATCAGTTCTACGCACGGCAATACGGTCAGGGCTACGTTTGGAACAAATGTTTTCCGTGCCAAGGGCGACAGTGATTCAAGACACGCGACGTTCCCCTCCTCCACCCATCTTTGGCTCCATGGTCCGGTCACCATGTCCACGACGAAACGCACCCCTCCAAGCCATGATTCTCGCATGCCTGCCTGGATCGCTTTGCGACGCGACTCTAGGAGCGATTCCTCGGATGCACCCTGGTGCTGGGATTGACGAAGAGCGATCACGTCGGAGAGCCATTGCGTGAATGAACCAGTAGCCCGAATTGGCTGTGCTAGATCGCTGAACTCAAGATGGCAGTGCGAGTTGACCAACCCAGGCAGGATGACTATCCCTGGCAATCTAAATTTTGGAAGGCTCGCAAATCGTTGCGGGAGCGTGGGCCCGACAAACTCGATTTTGCCGGAATCGACAACCAGAACTCCGCGCGGGACTTCTTGGGAATCAACCGGGACGAGCCAATCTGGCTCGATGGCGACTGCACTCATGTTTGCCTTGTCGTGATTTGGTTCGCGAATGGGCGTTGGGAGCGAAGCCAATTAAGTTGGTGGTGTCGCCATGTCAGCGAACTTTTTGGAAAGTGTATTTCTCGGCCATGCGAAACCGAGACCGATACCTGAAAGCAATTCGGTCGGCACAACGCCTCCCAAAATTTTGAACATGGGGCGGTAAAGGGACTCCCAATCCTTGTTCCCGGCTGGGCAGTACTGCCGTCCGTTTCCCTCGACCGCAGTCACTCCTTGAATGCGCGATGCGAGCGACGCCGACGTCATGAACGAGCCGCCGACACACGTCAGGTCTTGAACATAGATCTTCATCCCGTACTGCTTGGCAGCAGCCGACAGCAACAAGGAATCAGTGATCCCTTTGCACGCCTTCACAGCAATTCCAGAGTAACCTTGTTGCTTGGCGAACTGCAGCATTTCTAAATCGGTCAGCGACTCATCGATCACGACAGGTTTGAGCCGGCTGACCCGGTGCATGGTCACTTCTTTGCGGCTTCTCAAGTCGCGAAGCATCGGCTGTTCGATGTAATGCAGTTTCGCGATCGAATCGCGGCTGAGGCGATCCAATCGCTCTAAAAAGTCGATGACATAATCCTCGTTTTCGCAGGCTTCATTGAAATCGAGCGAGTACGAGAAGACCTTCGTTGGAAACGTGCGGACCGCGATGCGGTCGATTTCTACCACGCGACCGACATCCGCATCGAGGTCTTTGCCGGTCAGTTTAATTTTCAAATGGGTCAACTGCTGGGACTTGATCCATTCCTCAAGCGTCTCAGGAAGACCGTCGCCAACCTTGCGATTGAGGTCATCGTTGCTCAATGGATCGAGGGAGCCGACCAAATGGTACAAAGCGAGGGTCGGAGCGGATTTCGGAGAGATGATTTCGGAGAAATGCTTGCCGACAAACTCTTGACCGAGCCAGGTTGATAGATCGCATCCAACAAGTTCTTCGGTAAAGCAATCAAAGGAGTTCGCGTCGTTCAATCGACCAAACGCGTCATGCAACGCGATATCCGTCGGAGAAAGGGCCAGGGCGATCGCCAACTCGGGGATTGCTTCGGTCAACTTCATCGCCGCGGCTAGTTCGGCCGCTAACGATTTTGCGATCGATTTGAGTTGCGTCGCCAGATGTAGCGGGTGGTTTGCCGGCTCGAGGGACTGTGCCGTGGCGGCGATCCGTTCAGCGAGAACCAACACTGTCTTGAGAGCCATCTCGGGGGACAAGGTTGTGCTCGGCCATGCCCACGCCGTCCCCATGGTCATTTCACCGATCCCATGGCTCGTCTTCTTGCGATTCTTCTCCTCGAGGGTGATCGTCGTGCGAAAGACGGTCACGTCCTTGACCACCCGTCCACCAAATTTCAGTGGAAACCGGTAATTGAATGGGTACTTTTCAGACTCGACTTCGACGACGACTAGCTTGGTATTTTTGGACATTTCAGTTTCAGCGGAAACACGCGAAGGCTATTCATGGGGCGACACGCTCTCAATGCAACTCCTGGTCGCCACGATAGCATAGGCTTTTCGCAAGCCGCTTCGTAAGGGGATCACGCCGGGAAGTCCGGAGATTTTTCTCGGGTTTGCGCTGATCTCGAGGACGCGAATTTTTTCGCGCAAGGCGTTCAACCTCGAGCGGAG
>VGZN01000367.1 GCA_016872635.1 Planctomycetota bacterium
AACGATTACTTCGCCCTCGCAGCCTTGGTACGGCAATCCGGGCTCTCTGCCGAAGTCTACCCAGAGCCCAAAAAGCTCGGCGCCCAACTCAAGTATGCCGACCAGCGAGGATTCAAAGTTGCGTTGGTCGCCGGTTCCCGCGAACTCGACGAAGGTATCGTCCAAATCAAGGATCTGCGGAATAAGACCTCGGCAGATAGCCCGTGGAAGAACGATCCGAGTGGATTCATCGATGCCGTCAAGTTGGTATTGTGCATGAACCGGGGAGACCTCCTCGCGGATCATTCATAGAACGCTGAAGCGTGATTTGCAGCTTGTGCGGCTTAACCTGACGGCGAGATTCAAATAGCGACAGGTCATTACCCGATGGTGGCGTTCATATCCCATCAGCATGCCCACCCACGGTAAACCGTGGCAGTTTGAGTCATCTTTTCGCGGCTCAGAAGCGAAAATCTTCGACATCTGCACCGTAGACCGGGAGATACCTGTAATACACCTCGAGGATTAAACAGGCCATGCACGTTCCATAAAATCGCCCACCGATTTTATTGGAGTGGTCATCCTCGAACCACCAACTACCTCGCATATGACCGTTCGGCGTTTGGGTGCGTACTAAGTAATCGCGCATTTTGTAGTTCCAGTTTTTCCAACGTGGCCCACCGTACATAAACATGGCCTGTGTCGCGTAATAGTCATAATACATGTCATTACGCGATGGCTCTTGTTTCGCCAAGTACTCGATCCCTTTTTCGATAGCCCTCGCGTCTTTCGATTTGCTTCGAAAGATTTGTAGGAGCACGCCGATCGCCGTCATGCTTTTGCTGGGTTTGGCCGAACGGTATTTGAACATGAATTCGCCCGCCCTAGTCTTGTCCAAAAATTTATCCACCAATCGAATCGTCTGCTGCGGTACCACCAGTTTCGCTGCGACCGCACTTTTGAGCGCCATCACTTGCCAACCTGCAATCGATAGGTCTCCAGGTGTACCCGGATGGTAATCCCAGCCGCCATCCTTGTACTGGGACAACACGATAAAATTGATTGCGAGTTGGCATGGATCTTTTAGCTCATTGGCTTTGGTCATCTGATAGGCTTCGCACAACGCCAATGTCGCGATTCCATGTTCATACATCTGCGCTGATGCTTCGGTTCCCACCCAATACGCGGAATCCGATTTCGTCCTCAAGCTCTGCTGCAAGAAATAGATACCGTTGGAAACCACGATACCGTACTGTTCGTCGTCGGGCGTTTTCCCAGCGCCGAGAAAACAAAGTAGAGCTAATCCGGTCGCAGCGTATCGATAGGGATCTTTGCCAGAGCAACTGGGTTCACACTCACCGTTGCACGACATGCCGTACATCATACTCCACGACCCATCGTTCAGTTGGTGCTGAGCGAGATACGCCAGTGCCAGCTCGACGGCTTGTTCGCTCTCCTCACTTCCACCGTTCTCCTTGGCCAAACGCGATCGGTTTTCCTTGGTCCTTCCCGACAAGGAGACCTCGGCAAACCCCATCGTCGATCCACCACCAAGCGCAAGAGACTGCTCCACAACACCGGCAATTGTGTCTGCAGATGAAGCATCCGCAGTATCGGCGGGCTGCACGGATTGGACCACCGATTCGATCATCGCCGGCGAGGTAAGGCTGGCCTGGGCCTCAACCGCGCGCGAATCCTGCGGCTCGATCGCGGTGTCCGAAATTTCAAAGGTCTGCAATTCGCTCGGCTCGGCATCTCCCGACTCGATGGTCAACGATCCACCGCGATTCCCAATCCCAAGCCCCACCGTCCATGCAGCCAATACCAAGAGCGTAGCAAGATGCAGGATGCAGCTGCACAAGCCTGCGATCCAATCGGATTTTGGCCGATCGGTTTTCTGCTGGTCGGGGTATGGTTTGCGGTCTAGCACGATTCGACGAACGGGAGATTGTCATCCCGCACACGCATATGACACGAAAGTCCGTAACTCTTCATCTTAACCGCCAATCTGGTACCAGCGGGGAAGAGATAACGATTGGAACGGTTTTTCCGTCAGTTCGAGATGTGTGAGCTGCATCCGGTTCGGAATGTATCGAATCAAACCGTGCCGAACGACCAACAGCCATCGACGACGATTCGTTCCGGTACGAGTATCAACCTTTGCGCACCAGTATTTCGACCGCAAGACCGACCATGCTCAAAGAGTTGAAAAGACCGTGAACGATCACGCAAGGGACGATACTGCGTCGGACTTGGTACAAACGCCCCAGAACAATTCCAAGCACCATCAGCGGAACCCAACTCACTCCGTACCCGAAGTGGGCTCCGCCAAAGATAACGCCACTCAAGATCGCTGGCCACCAGGGAGCGTACGCATCCGTTTGCTCTTGAACGACGGGTTGATTTCCCGCCCCAAGCAAGATCTTCAACGGATTTCCACCCGACTGGCGAATACTGTCGAACCAACCGATCAACAATCCGCGAAACGCATACTCCTCCCAAATCGGCGCACAGACCACTGCGCCGAAGAATAGCGAAGGCAGCATGTAAGGATTCTCTTTCATCGCATCGACCACCGGATGCTGGTACTCGACGCCAAGTAAATTATTCACCACGGCAGCGACAACCATCACTAGGGGTGTCACCCATAAAAAAACCAAAACACCGATCCACACGTCCCGGTACAACTCTCGCTTGACCAATCCGAGTTGGACTGGCGAAGTTCGTGTTCGCAGCAGCAGCACGAGAATTGAAAGCAGTGCTCCGAGCAATAGAGCCAATGTCAAGTATGGGGTTAGCCAACTAGGTGTTTCCGTCAAATTACCTTTGTTGGAAGATGCACTCCCACCTTCCGCTTGATGGTTCGTCGTTTCACGACCATCCTCACTACCGTTTTCCCCGCCGACATCGCCCGCATCGCCGGCATTACCGCTCGATACCACGGTATCCCCTTGAGGCTTGTGATCCTCGCCTTGCGATTCGCTTACGACCTTCGCCGCAGAACCAACACCTGCACTCGCTGCGGTGTCCAAATTTGATTGCGAGTCTTGGGGTATTTTTAATGTCGCGTCGTGCGTAGCGGCTTCGCCCTCACCAGTCTCGTCGATGGGTGTGGGCACCGGCGCAACCGTAACGTCAGCCTCTCCGCGGAGGCGAGCCTTTCCAGGTTTAAATAGAGGCTGTCCCGTGGCTGCCTCGAGCGCGAAGAGGACCAAGCCTTGAGCCAGTACAATGCAGAAAAAACAAGCGATCAAATCGATCAAACCGATGCGTGAGGTATGGTTGTCTCTCCTCCATCCGGACCAGGAAAGGATGAACCGAAGGTTACTAAAGACACCGATCCAAACGCAGAACGATGCGAGCATTGCCCCGATGATGAGAAGTGAGAACGCAGCCGTGAGATACAGTTGCGTAGGGTTCATGGATTCTGCGTCGATCACACGTGGGCCGAAAGGTTAGAAGTTGAAGGTGAGCCCGCTGATGGCGCGCTGCAGGCTATTAGGAGATTACTTCAGAGGTGCTGTTGAGGAGGAAGGTGCTGAGGAGGAAAGTGCTGAGGAGGAAGGCGCAGTTGAGTTGGCTCGCACCACCAGCGACACATATTCGACTGCAGATACAACAGTCAGCAAAATCGATATCCAGAGAATACCCCATGTCGTCCATGAGAGCCAATCCGGACGAGGATCGCTACTGATCAGCCAAAGGCTCGCAACAACCGCCGCGCACTGGGCTACCATTTTCCACTTCCCAAGCTGTTTCGCGGAGAAATCGCCTCCTTGGCCTTCGATCATGCCTCGTAAACTGGTGACCAACAACTCACGAGCGACGACAACGGTCGCCATCCACGCTGCGATTGGAGTACCCTTGGCACCGACCAAGGCAATCATAGCACCACAGATGATAACCTTGTCAACGAACGGATCTAAAATACGCCCCAGCTTGGTGACTTGGTTGTACTTCCTCGCCCACCACCCATCGATCCAATCGGTAGACGCAGCCACCACGAACACCACCGCAGCCGGTACCATCATCCCCAGTTCAATCAACCCACAGACGAGGATGGCGAGTACCAATCGGATCGCAGAGATAGCATTTGGAACATTCCAGGGAGATGGCGGAGTCGCAGGTGCCGGATTGGTCGATCCCATGAAATACTCTCCTTTTCGAGCGATACCTTTCGCGACTTCTTAGCGAACCGTTCCGGTTGCCACGCCCACCAAATCGTAGTTCTTGTACGACACGATCTCGCAATTGGCCAAGGCCCCTGGCGAGAGCGGATTTTCTGGAGTTGCGGTGACGAAAACGCAAGCGTCTACATCCGGCGCGTCCGCATAGGAGCGTCCCAACCAAACGTGATTGGCCTCATCGACAGCTTTGTCGATGAGCACTGGGAGTGTTTTCCCCACTTGGTTCTCACACCAAGCAAAAGCGTTCTTTTGCTGAACCGCCATCAACCGATTCCTTCGTTCCTTTTTGATCCGCTCTGGCAAATGATCGTCGAGTTTGGCCGCCGGAGTGTCCGGCTCAATGGAATAGGTGAATACACCCAGCCGCTCAAAGTGGAGTTCATCGACGAACTGTTCCAATTCTTCGAACTGTTCGTCCGTCTCTCCGGGAAAGCCAGCGATCATGGTCGTCCGCATTACCAAATTCGGGATTCCTTCGCGAAGCTTCGACACCATTTCGTGGGTCGACTCGCGAGTCACACGGCGCGACATGCGCTTCAGCATCGTATTGTTGATGTGTTGCAAAGGCATATCGATGTAAGGAACAATCCGCTTTGCCGCTGCGATCGACCGGATGAGGGAATCGTCGATGTACATCGGATAAAAGTACATCAATCGAATCCAATCCAAGCCCTCGATTTGATCGAGCTCTTCAAGCAATCCTCGAAGACGCGGTTCCCCATAAATATCGATCCCGTAGTAAGTGGTGTCTTGCGCCACTAGAATCAACTCTCGAACACCTTGACCGGCCAATCGCTTGGCCTCGACAATGACGTCCGCCATCGGTTTACTGGCATGCTTGCCACGCATTTTCGGTATCGCGCAAAACGTGCACAGTCGATCGCATCCTTCGGAGATCTTCATGTATGCGAAATGGGGCGGGGTGACCTGAAGTCGCATGTGGTCGGAGAGAGCACGGATCGGAGCGGGTCTAAAGACCGTGCGTTGCTCGTCCAACCCATCCATGATACGACCGACCACATCACTGATCTCATCGCGTCCAAAGACTCCAACCAATCCATCGAGTTCAGGCCGTTCCTCGAGAAGCTTTTCATGCTGCCTTTCGGCCAAGCAGCCGGTGACGACCACCCCTCGGATTTTCCCCGCGCGTTTCAGTTCTAGCATCTGGTCGATGGCCTCGAAGGACTCCTTCCGTGCGTTTTCGATGAAGCCACAGGTATTGATCACCACGAAATCCGACTTTTCGGGATCCTGGACCAATTGGTATCCACTTTGGCGGAGAATGCCGAGCATCTGCTCACTGTCGACCAGATTTTTAGGGCAGCCCAAACTGATCAAGGCGTAGGCACCT
>VGZN01000368.1 GCA_016872635.1 Planctomycetota bacterium
ATCATTGGCAGCCCGCATCAGACCATTGTGCATCCAATACTTCACCATCGGCTGTCCGTGGCAGCATCGGCTTTGCGCCATTTCGTTTTCGTGGTGCGGGAAAACTAAATCGAGACCGCCGCCATGGATGTCGAAGGTTTTACCTAATATTCCACGGCTCATCGCTGAACATTCGATATGCCAACCAGGTCGTCCATCACCCCATGGACTCGGCCAACTCGGTTCACCAGGTTTTGTGGATTTCCACAAGGCGAAGTCACCCGCAGATCGTTTTCTCGATGCTGCTCCGCCTCCCTCCCCTTGCTGATCATCCGCAGTCCGATTGCTAAGTCGTCCGTATTCAGGGTCTTTGGTCACGTCGAAGAAGACATCACCACTGCTCTCGTAGGCGAATCCTCGCGAGATCAACTCTTGAACGAACTGGATGATTTCGCCCATCGAATCGGTGGCTCGTGGCATACGGTCGATCTGATCGACTCCCAGCGATTGCAAATTGGAAAGGTAGTCTGCTGTCATCTGCGTCGCGAGTTGGAACATCGAGATTCCTTTTTCGCGGGATTTCACGATCAATTTGTCGTCGACATCGGTGATGTTGACTACCCACGTTACATCATAACCGCGATAGACCAAGTACCTTTTCACCGTGTCGAAGATGACTGGTCCGACCATATGCCCGATGTGGGCTTCGGCGTATACCGTCGGCCCGCATAGATACATTCCCACATGCCCCGGCACCAGTGTTTCGAATGGTTCCTTGGTTTTCGAAAGTGTATTGTAAACGCGGAGTGGGAATACCGTTGGGGTTTCAGACATGGCAAATTGCAGTAGAACGCGTTGCAGGGAAACACATTGTTGTTGAAATCTAGGGTAGATTAGAAGGATAAAGCAAAACCGGGTAGCCGGAAATCCGTCTGAATCTGACGCGTCGGAAAGTAGCGATTCCGGCGTGAGGCGTCCATCGCAATCGGCGTGGATAGCTATCGATTTGGCGTTTCGGTGATTGTCGGCACGGTGATTGTCGGCACGGTGATTGTCGGCACGGTGATTGTCGGCAATTAGTGAGAGTTCCGAAACGCGTCACTTCCTTCCACGTTCGGGCCCGTTGCGATCGTAGTACCTCGTTTTTTCCCTACCGAATTCTCAATACCAACCCATGAGTCGAGTTCCGATTGAAACGTTTGGGATCACCGATCGCGGAGTCGTTCGGGACGAAAACCAAGACCAATTTTTTATTGCCGAACTAAGTCGTCGCTTGCAGATGCGGGCAGGTTCGCTTCCCCTGGCAGCCAATTCGACTCTGGCGGGTTCCTCGCTAGGGTTGGTCATGATGGTTGCGGACGGGATGGGGGGGCATCGCGGCGGGCAAGAGGCCAGCGGGTTAGCGATCCGTTTTTTCCTCGCGTCGATCCTCAATCGATTGCGTTGGAACCATCCCTCCTGTCTCGGTGATGACGCTGACCTGGTCGAGGATCTGAAGTTGATGCTCACTCAAGCCCACCGGGAGATTCAACGGCAATCGGAGGTTGATCGCAGTTTGGAGGGGATGGGGACGACGTTTACCTTGGCGTACATTGCATGGCCCAAGATGATCGTATTGCACGCGGGTGACACTCGATGCTACCTGTATCGTCGTGGCGAGCTAACTTTATTGACTCACGACCATACACTTGCGAATCAAATGATTCAAAACGGTCGGTTGGATGCCAACGACCCCGAGCGATCGCGTTGGTCAAGTGTGTTGGTGAACGCTCTAGGTGCTGGGGCGAATGAAGTCTTTGCGGATATCACCAAGGTCGAGCTGCTGGCGGACGACGTGATCCTGCTCTGTAGCGATGGTTTGAACAAGCACATCGATGACAGAACGATTCGCTCCGTTCTATCCGCTTCCTCTGCGCCCATCGAAATCTGTGAAACCTTGGTGGCATTGGCGAAGGATGGCGGAGGGTCAGACAACATCACAGTGGTTGCGGCGGGCTGTCATGATTTGGGGGCCGTTTCAACGATGCAGATTCATACCTCGGCGGAATCCCAGGAATCCCTGTTTCAGGAGTTGCCGTTTCCAACGGAGTATGTCGATACATCACCGGACGAGCGAGTAACCTTTGCAACGTCTGAGTATGCCGACACGCCCACTCGAGATTTAGAACGCCCATGTTGAGATAGGACAATCAATCGTTAGGAACGATCCGTCCGTAGGCCTGAACACGAGTAATCGCTAGATTCGAGTAATCGCTAGCATCGTGTTTCGTTGCCTACTCTCACCGCTGACGGTATCCGAGACTATTTGAATCTCCGAAAAACATCCATTCTTACCCCTGTCCCACCCAGCCCATGCACCCAATCCTTTCCAGAGCCTTATTCCTTCCAACGTTCATTTGGAATTTCGGAATGGCCCGTGTGTTCCATCGAAGGCATTGGTGGGATCGTGTTGACGAACATGTGATTCTAGGGGCGTTGCCGTTGAAGCGAGACGTTCCCAAGATGGCCCAGCAAGGCGTTCGCGGAGTGATCAATATGTGCCGGGAATACCGTGGACCACTGAAGGAATACTCGCGATTTGGGATCGAGCAGCTTTGGTTGCCTACGGTCGATTTCAACCCACCAAGCTTCGAGGATACTTGCAAGGGCGTTGAGTTTTTGCAAGACCACGTCCATCGAGGTCAAGTCGTTTACGTCCACTGCAAAGCGGGGCGAGCCCGCAGTGCGACGATCGTTATCTGCTGGTTGATGAAGTACAAACACTTGTCGCCTGAGGACGCCCAGTTGCTCTTGATTCGATGCCGGCCGCATGTGAACGCCAAATTATTGGAGCGGCCAGTAGTACAGCAATTCATCCGCGAGCAGCAACTTGGAACCAAGTAGTGAGCTGTCGAGCGTTGTCGTGTCAAGCTTGGTTCCATCTCGGTTCTATGTTGGTTCGATGGGCTTCAGTAAATGATAGGTTTACGAAAACAACCGCTAGGCCTACGCATCGGGATCTGTGAGTTTCCCTAGCCGATCACGCTAATTTTTTGCGACCAGCGAATGCAGTTTCTTTAGAAAACGCTACATTACGACGTCGATGTGGTACTGCGATGCACTCGGGCGAGTGCGCCGGTGCCGCGAAGCTCTTTTAGCTGTTTCAGGGGAATTGAAAATGTCCAATGCTGAGCCGAATGCGATGGCGATTGATGCGAACGGTTCGCCCGAGGCTCCCAATCTTGACAATTCATTCTTTAAGCCTCTCCGGATCTGGATTCCCCTGCTTTTATTGCCGCTGATGCTGTTTATGCGGTTCATCCCGGACCTGATTCAGAATGGTCCGTCGATGATCTGGATGGCGAGTGCTTTCGGGCCGTTCCTCGTTGGGACTCTGATCATGGCATGGTGGCTGCTGCTCAGCCGCGCACGTTGGTATGAACGTATTTTGGGTGTCGCTGGAATCGTATTGATTCTGGTTGTCGAGCAAACCCTGGCCCATTATTCGATGCGAGGGCCATTGCTGATCGTGATGACGATTCCTATGACAATCGCGGCGTTCGCGATCGGTTTGATTCTGATGGGTCGGCGTTTATCGATCCAACGCACGGTTCTGGCGTTGCTCTTGGCGGCGATCGGTGCTGGCTTTTCGATGTTGGTCAAAACGGATGGGGTTTGGGGGAACTTTTCATTTGGTCTCGATTGGCGATGGACCGAAACCTCCGAAGATAAATTGCTCGCGAAGCGTCAAGGTGCGTCGACGGGCACGGAGACGGACGCCACGAAAGTTTCAACTGTTAACTTGGACATTGAGCCCTTCAAAAATCCTCAGTGGCCAGGCTTTCGAGGGCCTAACAGTGACAGTGTGCAGCATGGAATCGTCTTTAGCGATGATTGGAAAGCCGACGCACCCAAGGAGCTTTGGCGCATTCCAGTAGGCCCCGCCTGGAGTTCCTTTGCTGTTGCTGGAGATTACTTAGTCACGCAGGAGCAACGCGGTGGAGACGAAGCCGTTGTTGTTTATGATGCAAATACCGGAACGCAGCTTTGGGAGAGAACGATCCCTTCCCGATTCTTCGAGTCTTTGGGAGGGTTAGGTCCCCGAGCCACCCCGACCGTCGCTGACGGCGCTATATATGCCATGGGTGCTGAAGGTTGGTTGATGAAGATGGATGCTGCCAACGGAGAAATTGTTTGGAAAGTCGATCTGCGAAAAGAAGCCGATCGCGAGCCACCGATGTGGGGATTCTCCGCATCCCCATGTATCCATGATGACTTGGTGATCATCTATGCCGGTGGTAAAGGTGACAAAGGGGTGCTGGCGTTCAAGACCGACGATGGTAGCTTGGTCTGGTCGTCCGCAGCAGGCGTTCAATCGTACGGTACCGTTCAATTGGTCACGTTGTTGGGAACGCCAATGCTCGGGCTGTTGAGTGAACAAGGAGCCCACTTCTGGGATCCTAAGTCCGGGGCAAAGCTGCTTGAGTATGACTGGCCGCATCAAGGGTATCGCGCCCTCCAGCCGCAGGTTCTCGCTGGGGACAAGATCCTTATCCCAACCGGACTCGGCAGTGGCACCCAATTGGTGCAAATCTCCGAGACGGATGGCAAGTTATCCGGGGAAGAAGTATGGACGTCGAAGGATATGAAGTCCGATTTCAATGACTTGGTGGTCCACGACGGATTCGCGTATGGATTTGACAACGCCATCTTTGCCTGCATCGACCTCAAGGATGGAAAGAGGCAATGGAAGGGTGGACGGTATGAAAAGGGCCAAGCCTTGTTGCTCGAGGATTCCGGCTTAATCGTGGTGGTCAGCGAGCGTGGAGAACTTGTTTTGCTGCGTGCCAACCCGGAGAAACTCGAAGAATTAGCTAAGATCCCAGCCATGGACGGAAAGACGTGGAACCATCCGGTGGTGGTTGGTACGAAGTTGTTTTTGCGAAATGCGGAGGAAGCGGTTTGTTATGAACTGAAAACCGCGAAATGAGCGCGAGGCAATCGTCGGGGGGCTCCAGGAATGGCAAATTCCGTAAATCGTTGCGAATGCATGCGGGAAGGTTAAGTGATCTTAGTGTTGGGGACTGATTATTTAAAAACCAACATTTTTCCCCCTCGACTGGCTGTGCTATACTTCCCGCAAGGGCTCCTACCCGTCCCGCCAAAACAACCCTCCCCCCAGTACCGGTTGCGAGCAAACGTGACACAACCCTTCCAACACTGCTCCGGATTTCAGCGATTTCTCAATGGGAATCGGAGGCAGCTTCTTCAAGCAGGTGCGTTGTCGATGCTTGGAGCTGGACTTGAGCATGCGATGCGGCCCGCTTTTGGTGTGTCCCCAATAGGATTGCCTGTCCGGGCTAAGCGTTGCATTTTTCTATTCATGTGGGGAGGCCCAAGCCAACTCGACACTTTTGATATGAAGCCGGATGCGCCGGCGGAAATACGCGGGGAGTTCAAGCCTACCTGTACTGCGGTCCCTGGGATTCAAATCTGCGAGCATTTTTCGAAGCTATCCAGGTTAACGGACC
>VGZN01000369.1 GCA_016872635.1 Planctomycetota bacterium
ATCGATTTGGTCGTCCATGACGATCGGATTTGCATGAGGCCAATCCTGACTCAACTCCAACTCGAATCCCCAAAATTTTTGGAAGCCACCCGCGAACGTGCCTGCATTCCTCGGGGCGGGGCCACGATTGTCGATCACGACCGTTGCTTCGACCCGTCTTCCATCACCGAGGACAACGCAGTTTTTTTCTACATCGGCTACTGTGGTATGGGTGAGGATTTCACCGCGAGCCTGCTGCGCCGTGCAAGTCAAGACTTTTTCGAAATGAGATGACGAACAGGTTCGGTAGGGAATCTCCACGGTTCGTACTCGACCTCCCACTCGAATCTGATAACGCGGCCATCGATATTCCGCGATCGGGTCGGCCCAGGGGACACATTCGTTGGCCAAATCGGTTTCGTGAAAGGACCAAGTGTGATTCCCAGCCAGTTTTCCCTGTTGCTCGATGATGATCCAATGAGCGTTAGGTTGATGATGGGAGATCGCGAGCGCCATCAGCCCACTTTGCAGTCCCCCTCCGACCAGAATGTAGTCAGTCCGCTCGCCATTGAGGGAACTTGGATTCGCAGTCGATACCGAAGGATGATTCACGACATCGCCTCCGCCATCGGTTGCTTTCGCTGCGCAAGATCAGACCACTCGTGCAACAAAAGGTGTGGGACTGCGATCGCGGACAAACCGATGAATAACGTCTGAAGCGAAGCAGGGATCGCATGGATCGCGGGTCCGCCATCGCCGAATCGGACCAGGAACCCAAGTGCCGCCACACCTCCGACTGCCAACGCCGATAACGGCAGAATCGCCATCATAAACTGAGGCCGCGTCAACCCTTCTTGGCTTCGCAGTCGCGATAGGCCAAGCATGGAATGCCACAAACAAAAATAGGCAGTGAAGGAAACCAGAATAGGGGTGAACGCAGCGATCCCCGCCGTTGCCAAGGGGACCCAAACACTCCAATCAATCGCTTCATTGCCACCCTTCGAGCCGATCTTGTTCGCACCATCACTTATCAGTTGCCTGACCAGGAACAGAATCGCCATCGGGCACAGAATCATTGCTCCCCATTGTGTCCAACGAACGATTTGTGCAGCATCCTGCGAATCATTGGTAGGGACAATCATCCGAAGCAGGCCTTCCATCTCAAGCGGACGAATGATCGCAGGAATCCAGATCACCAGCCCACCCAACGCAATCGCTGAAACGTGTCCGACGATTGCTGAGGATCGTTTCTTCTTTTGGATACTTGCCATTCGATGTTGATCTTCGCGACCGAAGTGCCAGGCGGAAAGGAAGAAAAATCCGAGTGCGGTCAGCACAGGAAAGGCGAACCAAGCAGCCGCGACCGCTAAACCTACGGCAAGATATCCAGGAAAGAACATCAACCACCAACGGTCTCGAAAATGAGATGCGAACAATCTGCGTCCGGTCCAGTGGTCCAAGCCCCCATGCGGAACTCCGAGTACGGCGACCAAGGTCGCTGCAGATAAAACCAAGGCAGAAAACTCGGGTGCTCCGAACAGCCACACTGCCGTCATCAGCATGATGCAGATCGCAATGTAGAGTAGGGGAAATGGCACTCGAGCACCTGACCTCTCAAACGGATGCAGGCGACCGCACTCTTTTTCCGTGACTGCGGTCGCCGCGAACAAACCGATGAAACTAGGCTACCGCTGGTTCCAGGGAAGCATGGCTGTGACCCTTGCTCTTTGCTCGGGCGATCAAATAGATCAGCACACCAAAGCCAGCCTTGGCGGTCATGTCGGCAATCGCATAGCCAACTTGGAGCCAGACAATACCGGAAGCATCGCCTTGTCCCGAAGCCTTAGCCTTCAAAGCTTCTTCTGTTCCGCCAAGCGCGTAAGCGATCGGGTAAACAGCCCAGGTAATCAAAATGACCAAGCGAGCGATCTCGATCAGCTTGCGAGCGGATTCAGGCTGATTCGCGAGCGAAGCGGTCAATTCGGTCCACAAAATGTAAAGGATGTAGAAGAAGGGTACTGAGGAGAGAGCACCCCAAACCAAACGTTGGGTCCAGCCTTCTGGACTGGAGATTACTTCGCCCGGGTAACCCAAGGCGATCATCAACGCTGCCGCGATCACCAAGCGGGTCAACAGCGAACGAGACTTGCTCGCTTCCAAACGCAAGACCGCTACCAGCTCAACCATGAGCAAGGGGACGGTCAGAATCCAGTCTGCGTAGCGATAGAAATCGTTGAACGCTGCGCCTGTTCCCTTGTATCCGTTGCCTGACAATGTGTAGGCATCATGCCAGGAGTGTCGGATCATGAAATAGTGGTAGCAAGCGATCGTCACGACCAACCCGCTGATTAACAACGCGGGACGGTAGGGCTCGTCCACAGATACGCGTGACAAAAATAAGAAGATTGCGGCAGCACCCATGGTGGCCACTGTCATCGAGAAGATGTTATCCACGATCGAGTACTGAAAAATCGACAAATCCGGCATAGATGCCGCAAACAGAACCATAGACTCAAGCATAATGCAAAACCCTCGAAAAATAGACACGAAATGTCACTCGCGCACGCAGTATTCGGCGTCTCCCTGTAACCGGTATGAGGTTTCAAGGTTCCGACACAATACTGTAGCTCGGTGTCAATGCTGAATTTTTTCTCATTAAGCGGAATGTCTTTCGACATCCTCTGTTCATGGCGCTACCCACTCGTCATGGATCAACTCCGTCCAGCGGGCCAAAACCAAGCCGGACTGCGCAATGCGAAGAAAGAGGTCTCAAATAGGTGCTGGGTAAAGCGCATTCGCGTTGTAAATCGCAGTGACCGGGTGGTCCATCAGTTGCCCAACCCTAGTTCTTGAGCCTCCTGCCCAAGCTGTTCTAGGACTTCGGAGCGGGCTTGATCATCCTTCTGCTTGAAAACCATTAGGTCGTCGAACCGAACTCGCCGGTATTTACCAACGAGGCGAGAGGGAATCTTTCCTTCGTCAAGCAATTTGACTACATATGGCCTCGATACATTGAGCAGATCGGCAGCCTGCTGCGTTGTCAACTCCGCATGTGTAGGAATCAATGTAAGGGCATGACCTTGTGACATCTCGACCAGTAGCTGAAGGAATAATCGCACCACCGAAGTGGGGACAACCACCCCTTCAGATGAATCATCATTCACCCAATCGGATTCGGACGCTTGTTTTTTTCCCTAGTTTGCGAGAGGCGAGGATCCGACTCGTTTCGAGGGCCAAACGGGCGTCCGAGTCGGTCGGAGAAACGGTTTCAAAATTATCAGGCAGTAACGTAGTCATTCTCTTATCTCCTTGAGCAACTGCTGAGATTATTACGAACGAGAAGCTACTCGAACCAGTCGAAAAAGGCGAAACACTCGAAATTTTTGGTTTTAGCAGACTTTCGGCTACAGACAGATTTTTCCCATCGAAACTTTATCGCTGCGATGGGAAGACATCGACTGGGAAATGAACCGAATGAGTATCCCGGAGCCGAAAGTCGAGCACCACGAAGGCCGTGGCATTCGTAGCTGCCCGATCTTCCCGGAGCTGCGACCGATCCTCGACGAAGCGTTCGAGATATTCTGCGATAAGAGCGAGTATGTGGTCGCGGCTCCGCAGTATCGAGCGGCTGCCAACACAGCGATGGGTTGGAAGAACTCGAACCTACGCACCGAAATGACGCGACTGTTGCGACGCGCCGGAGTATCGGGTTGGCCACGATTGTTCCACTCGATGCGAGCCAGCAGACAAACAGAACTGCAACGTGAGTTCCCGCTTCACGCGGTCTGCTCTTGGCTTGGTAACTCACCTCGAATCGCCCAGCAGAGCTACTTGCTGGTCACCGAGGATGATTTTGCTAAGGCGGTCGGTGTGAAGAAGGTGATGGTGGAGGTGCAAGTACCTCCCAATTCACAGACCGTACACTGTCAGTCTACGGGGTGAAGTTTTCTTCACCAAGTTCGTAGTAGATTCGGTGACGGCAAATCCCCGGACATAAATGACGTCAAGTAAAGGATGGCCGGAAAACGCGGACAGCCCTTCATCTGTCAGCTGATAGGAAATTTGATTTCGCGAGGGTGTAGACTCCGGTCTCTCGCGTCAGCAAGATCGAATACGCCGCTACGTTCAAAGGACCCTCCGGCCTGAACATGTACTACGGTGATGCGACCTCACAGATGGCCCGCTGTTTCTGGAGATGGAAGTAGGCCGTGCACGGGCTAACGTAGTTTCGGAGAGCGATACATGGTTCGCCCTGCGGCGAACAGGGGGAGGCTGACCGAGGGCGGTCAGCCCTACCGGCGTGGCGGAGCCACCGCGAGGGGACTTGTGGGCGCGGGGACGAGGGGAGATACATTATTTGCGTGTGAGTATTTTGAATACGGTTTGGGATTATTTAGAGGAAGTGGTTGAGGTGGGAAAAAATCGTGATACAAAAAATGCACTAACCCCATTTGCTGAATCAAAACTGAATTTAGATTTTAAGTATAACTCTATCCCTAAACCTAAATCCTATGGCACTTATTCATAAACCTGGAACCAGTTGGGATGAAGTCTATCGTCGGGCACGCTCAGCCGCGCCCGAAGCTTTTGAAGCGAATCGCGCTGCTAATTTAATTGGCGGAAAGTGGGTATTTGTTGGCGAAACAAAGCCGCATCCCTTGACGTTGGATGGAACTTTAATACCGGGCCCACCACGCATCGGTCGCGAGGATGCTGTCTCGGCTGTCGAAAAATCTGCAAAGCAACATAAAGAATGGGCGAAAGTGCCGCTGGACGAACGGCAACGTCGGGTAAGCAAGTCCTTGGATCTTTTACGTGAGCACCGCGAAGCGATTGTGCACTTGTTAATGTGGGAGATTGGCAAACCTTGGCGCCTGGCCTGTGCTGACTTTGATCGCTGTGTTGAAGGGGTTGATTGGTATCTCTGCGAGGTTGAACGTCAGATGCAGGGGAGGCTTCCTTTGCCAGGACCAGTTTCGAATATCGCTTCATGGAATTATCCACTGAGCGTGCTGGTGCATGCTGAATTAACGCAGATGCTTGCGGGTAATGCGGTGATTGCAAAGACGCCGTCACAGGGCGGATTCCATGCGCTGACCTTATCACACGCGTTGATGGCGCGGGCTGGTTTGCCGGTCACTTTGGTTTCGGGTATAGGCAGTAATTTAAGCGATGCACTGATTTCCTCGCCTCAACTCGGGGCGCTTGCGTTTGTGGGTGGACGCTCCAACGGAAGAAAGGCTGCAAGCACTCTGGCGGATTTAAGACGTCGACACATTTTAGAACAAGAAGGTTTGAACGCTTGGGGCATTTGGAATTTTTCGCAGTGGGATCTCTTGGCGGCTCATTTGAAAAAAGGTTTTGAATATGCGAAGCAACGTTGCACCGCTTATCCGAGGTATGTCGTTCAGCGAAGATTGCTGCCTGATTTTCTGGCGACGTATAACAAAGTTATTCAATCGCTTCGCTTTGGTAATCCATTTGCGGTGGAAAAAGCTTCTGATCCATT
>VGZN01000370.1 GCA_016872635.1 Planctomycetota bacterium
GTCCATTGCGTCGTTTGCACCAAAAGGTTCACGACCATCTCGCGGCCAAGCATGCTCGCCATGTGGCTAGACGAAGTTCCTACTACGGCGGATCTTCCGGTGGTTCCTCCGGCTACTACACTTCCGGCTACGGCAGTTCAGGCAATTACGGCGGTTCGTCGGGTGGCTCGTCCGGTGGCTCATCGTACGTGATTCGCGGAAGCGGATCTTCTGGCGGTGGTTCCTCTGGTGGGGGATCTTCCGGAGGCCATGTCTACAGCAGCGGCTACGGAAGCAGCTATGTACCAACCATGACCTACGGCTCGTACGAGAATGCCTCGGGGCTCGGATCGGATTTGACATCCTCTTACGCCGTGAACCGGATCGCTCCCTCGCAATCTGCCGAATCGCTTTCGGTAGGTGCAGGCGAAATTCATCTGATGGTTGAGGTACCGAACAACGCCAAGGTTTTCGTTAATGGAAACGCTACTACTTCCCAAGGCTCGATGCGTCGCTTTGTAAGCCGCGACCTCAGCAGTAACGAAACGTACCGCTTCGAAGTCCAAGCCATCTACAACGTCGATGGTAAAGAAGTCAATCAAACCAAGACCGTTATCGCGAAGTCAGGCTCGTCGGAAAAGGTCGCATTCGAAGGGGCCCAAAGCGACAACCCCGTCGAAACGACGTTAACCCTTAACGTCCCCGCCGATGCGACTGTGGTATTGGCGAACAACCCGACCAAAAGCGATGGAACCACACGGGTCTACCGAACCGGTCAGTTAAAGACCGGTGAAGCGTGGGAAGACTACAAAATCGCCGTCACGCATAATGGAGTCACCAAAGAAAAAACCATCCGCTTGATCGGTGGTGACAAGCTCGAGATGAGCTTCAATTTCGAGGATCATTCCGCCAATAAAGTCGCTTCCAACTAACCAAAACGGTTGGTGCAAAACAACCAACCGGGTCGGTTTGATGAAAGCGTCTCCTCACCGTCGGCAATTTCGAAAACCTCGTTATCGATGGATAACGGGGTTTTTTGTTTTGGGAAATTCGCGGGGTCGAGTTTTTGAGGAACTTAAAATCCGATACACTATCGACAGATGGTTGGAGTTCCCCGACATGCGATTTAGCCCCATTTTGGCGGAGGTTTGCAATGGCCAATGAGTTGATGGATTCCGATTTGATGGATTCAAGGCTGAACGGTTCTAGGGGGTGTTGCTTCACACGCGGCTTCCAACGATCGCTCGGTAACTGGGGCCCTTTCCTCGCAGGATCCGTTGCGGCACTCGGATTGTGCGCCGCACTGGCAGTCGCATTCTGGTGCGGACGAGCGACCTCCCACCCCACCCCATGGACGAACCTATCCGCGGTTCCCTCGGACCGCATCCATCCCGATCTACGTGGAATCGAGCAACTGAGGGCTTCAGCGACGCACGGCGGGCCGACCATGGCGGTCTGTACCGCACAAGTGGACGAAGACGCAGAGGGATTCTTTACATTGGATTACCTCACCGGCGATCTCAAAGGCTGGGTTTATTACCCGCGCATGGCAGCCTTTGGTGGACTTTTTGCAACCAACGTTATCCAATACTTAGGCCCTCCAGGAAAGAATCCGGAGTACCTGCTGATCAGCGGTGGGGCACTACCAGCACCATCGGGCTCCAACGTCCGAGCGGCTTCTTCTCTGCTCTACGTGATCGATGTCAAACTGGGCTCGTTTGTCGCATTTACGATTCCTTGGAATCGATCGATGGAGAACTCCGGTGTTCAACAGATGAACACCTTCGTTCCGGTGGGTGGAGACGTCATCCGACCAATGATGGGTCCTGGCAACCGCAAGCCACCTGCTGTGAACCCCAATGCAAACAACAAGGCTGGAAACGCGAATCCCAATCCGAACGATCCGAACAATGGCGATCCAGACGATCCCAATGCTCCGAATCCAAACCAGCCACCCAGAAACAATCAGCCCAATAACAATAACAACAACCGAAAGCCCGCGAAGTAATCGAACGAAATGGCAATTAGTGAATGGGTGAGTGGACGAGTATTCAAATTTGTTCACGGCAATAATCTCGTCTACAACACGTGTTGGGAAGACCCTCGATTAGACCGTCAAGCGTTGGAATTGACTTCGCATGACCGTCTGTTGGTAATCACCTCGGCAGGTTGTAATGCATTGGATTATCTCCTTTGTGGTGTTGGGCATGTCTACGCGGTGGATATGAACCCGCGTCAGAATGCTCTGCTGGAACTGAAATCGTCGGCCATCCGAAACCTCGACTACGATCAGTTCTTCCAAATGTTCGGACACGGTCGACTGCCAGGCGCAGAAGCAATCTACGCTGCCAAACTGAGGCAATCACTCTCATCGGTTAGCCGTAAGTACTGGGATCGTTGGATTCGATTTTTCGACGATCCTAAGAAAACCTTTTACTTCCGTGGCACCTCAGGGGCATTCGCCCACATGATCGGTAGCTACGTGCAGAAGGTCGCACGCTGCAGAAAAGAAATCATCGAGTTGCTCGACACTCCAAACCTCGAGGCACAACAAGCTCTCTAGCTCAAGGAAAAGATTTGGTCGAAGACGTTGCAGTTTGCGATGAATCGCGACACGACCCTCAGCATGCTCGGCGTCCCCAAAGCCCAGCGCCGGCAAATCGATGAACAGTATCCAGGCGGAATCGTCAAGTTTGTCGAGGATTCCATCGACGCAGTGTTTTCCAAGATTCCTCTCCAGGACAATTACTTTTGGCGGGTCTACATCACCGGTTCGTACACCCCCAACTGCTGCCCTGAGTACCTCAAGCCCCACAACTTCGAGAAGCTCCGAGACAGCGGACTCGATCGCCTCACGATCCAGACCGACTCCGTCGAAGGATTTCTGCGCAAGCACAACGGGCAGATCTCTCGCTTCGTGCTTCTCGACCATATGGATTGGCTAAGCGACCATTATTTCGCACTCCTCGAGTCGGAGTGGCAAGCCATCATCAATCGCGCGGCACCAAATACCCGTATCCTGTGGCGATCCGGGGGGTTGAGAACCGAGTTCATCGACAATGTGACGTTTCGCCGCAACGGCAAGTCCGTCATGCTGCCTGAATTGCTCACCTTCCAAAAGGACCTCGCGAACCAGTTGCACCAACTCGATCGCGTGCACACCTACGGCAGTTTCTACATTGCGAACTTGGCCAACGAATCTTAGTCGTTGGCTAAGAAGGCGAGCGGCGATGGCTGGTTCCCTGCAGCAGTTTATTAAACATCCCTGTCGATCGTTCAACGCGGCAGACGAAGCCACTTCCTGGATGATGATTTCAAAGCGAGGGAGCTTCTCGTTCCACGCACCCCGAATTGAAACTCCCCCCGAATGAAACAATAGAAAGCCTCTCTGATGATTCCTCTCCCCCGTGGCTTCCGTTTTGCCGGCGTATCTTGTGGCATCAAAAGTCGAGCCAATGCCAAAGATGTGACGTTGATCATTTCCGACCAACCGTGTGTCGCTGCTGGTGTCTATACCACCAATCAAATCGTTGCAGCACCCGTAGTCATCTCCCGCTCTCGAACACCGAGCGATCGCGTTCGAGGCATCGTGGTCAACAGCGGCAATGCCAATGCATGCACCGGAACACGTGGTCATAGCGATGCCATCGAAATGACTCGCTTGGCAGCCCAAGCTGTATCGCATCAGACTCCACTCTCCGATGACCAGTTCGTCGTCATGAGCACTGGGGTGATCGGACGATTCTTGCCGATGGAAAAGGTACGAGACGGGATCCAACTCGCCGCTGGCGCTCTGGGTAGCACCGAGGCCCACTTTCTTGATGCTTGCGATGGGATCATGACGACCGATGCTTTTCGCAAGATCGCATTCCGAACATCCTATTGCGGGATGGGAGAGCATACATTGGTAGGGATGTGTAAAGGAGCTGGGATGATCGGCCCTAAAATGGCTACGATGCTGGCCATCGTGGTCACCGATGTTCCACTCGAACCACTCGCCGCTCAACGTATCCTGCAAGCCGCTGCGAACCGATCGTTCAATTGCATCAGTGTCGAAGGGCACATGAGTACCAATGACTCGTTGGTGCTTTTAGCAAAAACCCCTTCCGAAGAAGAACCCGCGCTCAATGAGATGGATCAAGCCATCTTCACAGCGGATCTGACCGAACTGTGCATCGAGCTCGCGAAGAAAATTCCCGACGATGGAGAAGGCGCCACGCACCTGATCGAAATCCGCATCCAAGGTGCCAACAATGACGCTGATGCCGACGCGATCGCCCGCAGCATTGCACTGAGTAATCTAGTCAAGACCGCCATCACCGGCGGCGATCCCAACTGGGGCCGAATCGTATCTGCTGCAGGTTACGCTGGGGCTCCCATCTCTCCCTCGCGAACTGCTCTGAAGATCAATGAAATCCCGATTTTTGATAAAGGGGAACCTCTTCCGTTTGACGCCAAGGTGGTAAGCCAATCGATCAAATCTCAAAAGCTAACTCTCGTCGAACTTCAAGTCGGACTCGGCCCCGGAACGGCTGTCCATTGGACCACGGATTTGAATACCGAGTACGTCCGGTTCAACTCGGAATACACCACGTAAACGCCCAGTGTTGCGTTGAAAGATTCGCTCGATGAGGGACTCGAGGTATTTCCGAAACGGCACCTATCCTCCAGCGCTGTTTTCCAAGGTTGCACTGACACAGAATCCTCGACGTGGCGTGATTCGCGCGTGGTCGCTTTCTGGACCGAAAGAATCCTTCGAGGGACAATCTACTTTCTATTCTTACTTAGACGACACCCATCGGAAAATTGCTTATTGGCCTGATCAGCAGTTGATAACATCGATCCATCTTGAGGGGGATTCCCTGATACTCGAATCGACGCTGCTGCTTAAGAACGGTGCTCAGTGTTTTGCCAGATCCATTCTGGAGAACTTCTACGAAGTCACCCCTGAGTCTTTTAAAAGCAGTCTCGATGCTTATGCGGAACTCTGGGAAAGCCAAACAGGGGAATGGAAGCTGGTGGAACTGCTCGACGACAGCTACTTCGTCGAATTGAATCTATCTTCAAAGGAACAACCATCTCGCTGGAAAAACCTTAAGCGTATTCTCGGCGATCGGTTTGGCACAGATCTTTCGATGACCCTTGCCGAAGGTTCCAATGGGACAACCTTGTACTTTCCGGTGACCAAGGACGATGCCGATTTTTTAGCATTGACGCTTGCAAAGCTCGGCGGAGAAACACGATCCACGGAGGTGAAACGAGGAAAAACTCTGGTTCTTGGACCGAAAAACTCGACCGTAGACTTCCTTCATTTCGGTCGTAAGTCGAAGTCGATCATTCAACGAATGAAGGCCGCGGGACGCACCGTCCATCGTTGCACATCGGGGCAGCTTCGGACGATGATTCTAGATCCGACAAAACCTTGGCCACCTCGGGCTTCTCATGGGGAGGACGAACCATGATCTCCTTGGCGTTGCCCGGTATAGCTTTCAATGGGAGGCGTCCAA
>VGZN01000371.1 GCA_016872635.1 Planctomycetota bacterium
GAACGCAGGGGTAAAACAATCTATCCAGGCTTCATCGATGCCGGTATCGAAATGGAACTCCCCGAAATCGATGCCACTCGAGGTGCCCCGCACTGGAGCCCTGAGATCACCCCGAACCGATCTGTCGCGGAGATCTCGACGGCCCCCACCGCCATCGTCAGCAAACTCCGAAAATCAGGAATCACAACTGCGTTGCTAGCTCCACGCGATGGAATCATCAAAGGAACGAGTGCGGTTGTCCTTACCAGCGACGGTGACCTCGCTTCAACGCTCCTTCGACCAAACGCCGCACTCCACGTTCGACTCACCGTTTCTCGAGGCAGAGGCCGCGATAGCTACCCCTCCAGTCCGATGGGGGCCGTCGCTCTCGCACGACAAACTTTTTTAGATGCCACCTGGTATGAATATGCATGGCGTGCTCACCGCGCGACGACAACTCTACCTAAGCCTGAGTGGAACGCGGCCCTCGATGCAATTCTGCAACACACAGCCGCTGGCAAGCTCGTCATATTAGACGCGCTAAACGAACAGTACTCCCTCCGAGCCGATTCTTTTGCAAAGGAATTTGGGCTCAAAGCCGTCCTGCGTGGATCGGGTCAAGAATACCAACTCCTCGATCCAATCGCTCGTACCGGCCGAACCATCATCCTTCCTGTCAATTTTCCGAAGCCCCCGAACGTTGCGACCCTAGAAGCTGCCGTCGACGCAGAACTTGAGGAACTGATGCATTGGGAATTGGCACCTGAGAATCCTGCCCGTCTTGCCAAGGCCGGAGTCAAATTCGTGCTTACCAGCCAAGGCCTCGCCGATAGCTCGGAATGGATACCCCAAATCCGCAAAGCGATCCAACGCGGGTTGGATCCAAACGTCGCCCTCGCTGCCATCACCACCACCCCAGCATCGCTGCTCGAGGTGGATAACCAAGTTGGAAAGCTTGCGATCGGCCATTGGGCCAACCTGGTAATCACCTCAGGCGACCTCTGGGATGAGAAAACCAAAATCGAAGAAGTCTGGGTTCGCGGTTCGAGACCGATGGCTGCTTACAAGAGCACAACCAACATCGATGGAACGTGGGAACTCCAAGTCCTCGAGAACAAACTCATCAATAACCAACCCTCGATTTGGCCTGCCCAAACCTTGCTCGTGCTCAAGGACTCTGAAAAGAAGATCTCGGGAACCTTGGAATTACCTACCCCACCCGCCGATCCTGCGGCTGCAGCACCCTCGCCTGGACCTGCAGACGCTGCGAAACCGACCGAAGACACTCCAGCACCAGACGTAAAACCAGATTCTCCAAAAGAAGGAGATGCTGCTGCGACACCGACCGAGCAAGCCAAACCGCAAGAACAACCAGCGGAAAAAAAGGACGAGACCAAGCCCGAGGGCCGAGGTCAACGCGAGGGCGATAAAGACAAAGATAAAGATAAAGACAAGAACAAGGCCAAACTCAATGGCCTTCGATGGGCGGACAACACCCTCAATGCAAGCTTGGCTAGCAAGACTTTTAACAAGGATAAATCGGGGGTCGCGCAACTCTCTCTCGCATGGTTGCCGCAAACCAGTGCATCTCAGCTTTATCTCGTGGGCTCGATCGTGTGGCCCGATGGGACCGAGCAAATCGTTCGAGCTACCCGCAAAGCAGACGAACCTAAAAAAGAGGAAGCCAAGAAGGACGATGCCGCGGCAAACGGCAAGGACAAGATCGAATCCGGCAAACCCGATGCTGGAAAAGAAGACAAGAAATCAAAGGGTGACAACAAAGTCCTTTCGAGCTTGAGATACCCATTCGCTTCGTTCGGACGCACTTCGCTTCCGGAACAATATCCTCTTGTCGTCATTCAGAATACCACGCTGTGGACCTGTGGCCCTCATGGCGTTCTTCGCGATGCCGACATGATCATCCGAAACGGGATCATCGATGCCATCGGTGTTGATTTGCCTGTCCCTGACGGTGCAAAAATCATCGATGGTTCAAAGCTCGAAGTCAGCCCAGGTTTGATCGATTGCCATTCGCACATGGCGACCGACAGCGGGGTCAACGAGGGTACCCAAGCGGTCACCGCTGAGGTTCGTATCGGTGACTTCATCAATGCCGAAGACGTCACCATATACCGACAACTGGCAGGCGGATTGACCGCCGCCAATATCCTGCACGGGTCTGCCAACCCAATCGGGGGTCAAAACCAAGTCATCAAACTCCGCTGGGGCAGCAACTACAACGACTTGAAGTTCAAAGAGGCTCCCGCTGGGATCAAGTTTGCCCTCGGTGAGAACGTCAAGCAAAGCAATTGGCAGGAAGTTACGAATCCTCGATACCCACAAAGTCGAATGGGTGTTGAGCAGATCTTCCGAGACCGTTTCAATGCTGCCAGGGAATACCAGAAGAATTGGGACGCTTGGCTTGCATCTCCAAACGGGCTACCGCCTCGAAGGGACCTAGAGCTAGAAGCGATCAGCGAAATCCTACGCGGCGAGCGATGGATCCACTGCCACAGCTATCGCCAAGATGAAATCCTCGGACTCTTGCGAGTACTCGAGGAATACAAAATCAGGATCGGATCCTTGCAGCATATCCTCGAAGGCTACAAGGTCGCCGATGCAATCGCCAAACACGGCGGTACGGCTTCGTCTTTCTCCGATTGGTGGGCCTACAAACTCGAGGTTGTCGATGCCATCCCGCACAACGGGGCGATCATGCACAACCAAGGCATCGTCGTTTCCTTCAACTCGGATGATGCGGAATTGGGGCGTCACATGAACCACGAAGCTGCCAAAGCCATCAAGTACGGTGGTGTAGATCCTGTCGAAGCCCTCAAGTTTGTGACACTAAACCCAGCGATCCAACTCCGTATCGACAAGTATGTTGGGTCGCTCGAAGTCGGCAAGCACGCGGACTTTGCCATGTGGAACGGCTCTCCACTCTCTCCACGTTCCCGATGCGAACAAACATGGATTGACGGCCGCAAGTACTTCGATCGCGGAGAAGACTCGGAAGTTCGGTTGCGGGACGATCAGCTCCATCGCGAATTGGTCCAGAAGATTCTAGATAGTGGTGAATCTGCCGGGGAACGAAGCTCTCTCGCGGACGATCCTTCGAGACTATGGCCCAACCACGATGAATACTGCCATCATCATCACGATGATGAAAGCCATCAACATGACCATGAATGGTTCGAGGTAATGACGGAGGAGGCTCACGAACATGAGTAGCACACTCCACCTATCAACGATCGCTTGCGGCCCAATTCATTACCCATCAAAACCGTCATCACATCTCATGAACCCATCAGCCTCGACCAAATGCATGTTCGCTGTGCCGGCATTCCTTTTTGGAATCTGCCTCTTCGCGGGGAGCCTTTTCTCTTCTCATGCGAAGGCATCGGACCAAGTACCCGGTGCCAGACAGAAAAATCCGATCTTGATCAAGAACGCGACTGTACACACGGTAAGTCAAGGGACATTCCCCAGCACGAGCATCCTGGTTAAAGATGGTAAGATCGCGGAGGTCGGCGCGAACATCCAGCCACCAGAAAACACAGAAGTGATCGATGCCGCCGGACAACACCTGTACCCAGGTCTGATCGATTCTTTTTCAGCGATCGGTCTGGTCGAAATCGATTCGATCCGGGCTTCGATCGACAATACAGAGATGGGGAACATCAACTCCAATGTACGCGCTGCCGTTGCCGTGAACCCTGACAGTGAAGCGATCCCCGTGGCCAGAGCTAATGGCGTTCTATTCTCGATGGTTGGTCCGACCGGGGGGCTTGTCTCCGGTCGAGCCGCTTTGCTGCAAATGGACGGATGGACATGGGAGGACATGACTCTCCGATCGGATGTCGGGATGATGGTCAACTGGCCTCGCTTCGGAGGCGGTGGTGGAGGTGGACGAGGTGGCCGCCGACAAGCTGCCGAAGCTACCGAAGGTGACGCGGACAGTTCCGATCGTCTCGCTCCACTCCATACGCTCATTCGTGAAACGCGAGCTTACGCTACCGCAAAAGCAGCCAACCGCAACCTGCCAACCGATCTCCGACTGGAAGCCATGATTCCGGTTGCCGAAGGACGTCTTCCGATGATTGTGAATGCGAATACGGTCAAGCAAATTCAGACCGCAATTGCATTCTCCAAGCAACATTCGTTGAAACTGATCCTCATGGGAGCGAACGATGCTTTGCAGTGTGCAGCATTGATCCGCGAAGCAAACGTTCCGGTCATCGTTTCCGGGGTTTACCGTCTACCCTCACGTCGCGATGCCCCATACGATTCGGCTTACACGTTTCCATCGCAATTGCGAGCAGCAGGTATTCAGTTCAGCATCGCAAGCGACGGACGTTTCGGAGCATCAGGAATCCGAAACCTTCCATACCATGCATCCACTGCAGCTGGATTTGGACTGAGCTCCGACGATGCGATCCGCTCCATCACCCTTTCCCCCGCCGAAATCTTCGGTGTTGCAGACCGAGTTGGTTCGATCGAAGCAGGAAAGGATGCAACGCTTTTCTTGTGCACGGGAGATATCCTGGAGACTCCCACCCAAGTCACCAAGGCTTGGATCCAAGGTCGCAAGGTCGACCTCACGAGCAAGCATACGCAGCTGTATGAAAAGTACAAATCCAAGTACGAACAGCAGAAATGAAGTTTGCATGAGCGTGCACAATCCGTGGCGACAAACTGATCCTCGGCATCGATGAAACCGCATCGATGCTTGAACTCTCTGACCGATTGGCGTGCCACTGCTTCACCGCACAGGCTCACGCGAAGACGTGAAGGCTTGTCGTGCATCTTGCTAAAGATCCTCGCTGTGATGGGGCTTGAGCGAAGGGAGCAATTGTGTTGGTGGACGATTGTCCTAATCGTTTTTAGCTCCTGGCGAGAGCCGTTGAGGACAACGGCTCTACATGGCGGGCCAAAGTAGCACGACAGTCACTTGTCGTGAAAGATTCTGCGATCTCTGGGGTAAACCCCTGGATCATTTCTAGGCGACTCGTCTTTGGGGGAAACGACGGCGGAGCGTCATGCCACTATGTTGTCCGATCAAACTCACGCAAAGCCGTAAAGGACTGTAGTGGATCTTGCTAAAGATCCTGCCTGTGATGGGGCTTGAACGAAGGGAGCAATTGTGTTGGTGGACGATTGCCGTAATCGTTTTTGGCTTCTGGCGAGAGCCGTTGAGGACAACAGCTCTACATGGCGGGCCAAAGTGGCACGACAGCCACTTGTCGTGACGGGTTCTGCGATCGCGGGTTTTTAACCGCACTGGGCTGGCACTTCTACCTCGCACTCTCAACCCAAGGATTAAAAGGCAGCCGGTTGTCCGTGGTAAGTTTGCCTCTGCCGCTCTTGAATAAGCCTCCCGCAAGTTTGCCGTTCCGCCAGCGAGTGCTCGTGGGTGATGACCAAGTCCATGGCGACACCCCAACGACCTGCCGAATCCCCTCGCACCTGCCAGTGCGGAATAACGCATACCGATTGATGCACCA
>VGZN01000372.1 GCA_016872635.1 Planctomycetota bacterium
CGCCGGACCCGCCAGACGTTGCCGACGCATTGGCCATCGGATTGTGCCATCTCTTTTCAACTGGTCCTGCAAGCCAATTGTTTCAATCTCAAAGGAAGAAGCCTTGATCACAAAAATTAACGGATTACTGCTGTCGCTGACGGATGATACGGCAACGTTGTCGATTCCTCCATTTGAGTATGAGGTCGCCATTCCTGAGTTTACCCGAAGGCAGTTGCAAGGTGAGATAGGGAAGCCCGTCTCGCTGCACACGATACATTACATCGAAGGCAATGCTGCGCAGGGTAGTCGGTTGGTTCCGAAGCTCGTTGGTTTTCTGTCGACTGCGGAACGAGACTTTTTCGAACTCTTCTGTTCGGTGGATGGTGTTGGCGTTAAAAAAGCACTGCGCGCCATGACCCGACCCGTCCAAGACACTGCGGTACTTATCGAGCAGCAAGATGCGAAAGGGTTATCGAGTTTACCCGGGGTTGGACCTGCGACAGCGGAGAAGATCATTGCAACATTGCGAAGAAAAATGCCTCGATTTGCGTTGCTCGTCCGACGCGATTCCCCTGGTGTGGAATTGCAGAAACCCGGGGTCGTCGATGAGACGTTCCAAGCACTCATCGTTCTGGGGCATAGCGAGGCAGATGCGAGGAAGTTGATCGAACAAGTCCTCGCAGGTGGAAAGAAGCACAAGGATTCCGAGGCGATGATCCAAGCGATTTATCAGCGGCAGACAGGGCAAGTGACTTCATGAAGGATGTCCCCATAGGATTTGCGTTAATGGTGTTGGTTTGGATCGCAGCGACAGCGATTGCGATCACGCCAAAAACGAGAACGTACGCTTTTGCCTCGTGGGTGTGCGCAGCGGTGCTGGCCGCGTTGCTTTACCCCAAGTTCTTTCTAGGGGCTCTCCCCATGAAGTATGGGGATTTTTTATTCCTACTGCTTCAGATAGCCATGTTTGGGATGGGAGCAACGTTAACCATTGCGGATTTTGTACGCGTTCTCAAGATGCCTATGGCGGTGCTTATTGGTTTCGTACTGCAATTTTCGGTGATGCCTTTTTTAGGATGGAGTATCTCTTCGGCCTTGGGGCTTCCTCCTGAATTGATGCTGGGAATGGTCTTGCTCGGCGCGAGTCCAGGTGGCATTTCATCGAATGTGATCACTTACCTTGCGAAAGGCAATGTTGCGTTGTCGGTTACCATGACCGCGTGTTCGACACTGGCTGCCCCCATCATGACGCCGCTGATGGTCTATCTCTATGCAGGTCAGTCCGTGGATGTCGATTATCAAGGGATGTTTCGAAGTATCCTGACGACGGTGGTGGCACCGGTAGTCGCGGGTATCGCTGTGAATTGGGTATTGATGAAGGCTAAGGTCGACGCATCCCTGTCCGAAAAGATTCTCGCTGCAACGTCGATGATCGCGATCTGTATGATTTGCGGATTGATCGCAGCCAATTCACAAGCGTTGATATTGCAGGTTGGAGTTGTGCTGATGATCGGCGTGACGTTGCATAACGTATTTGGTTACATGCTTGGTTATTGGGGGAGCCGAATCTGTGGGTTGACCGAGCAAGATTGTCGCACCGTCGCGATAGAGGTCGGGTTGCAAAATGGAGGTATGGCAGCGAACTTAGCGACCGAAGTCTTGAAGAAGGATGCAGCTGCGATTGCCCCAGCGCTCTTCGCACCGGTCATGAACGTTTCTGGTTCCATTTTGGCCGCAATTTGGAGTCGACGGATTCCACCGAGCGGGGATTTTCCCAAGGACAATCCATTGGTATCGTCAAAATCTGGTTGATGCTACAGAGACTTTAAATACTCAAGCAACAGATCTTTTTCAGTTTCGTTGAGTGCGTTGGGATAGTCATGTCCCGCGGCAGATTTCCCAGGCTTGAGGGTGTCGAAATACCAACGGCGGTCGCTGGACGACAATCCCTTGGGAACCTCATCTAGTTCCTCGACCACCAGACCGATGGATTTTTCGTCGAGGGCTAACGCGATGCGTCTCCAAACCTTCGGTCTCTCCTCCGGGTGCAGTAGGTGCCATAACGTCGGAACGCTGCCGTTGTGGAGGTAAGGGGCAGAGGCCCAGATACCGTCTAACGGTGGCGCGACGTAACCGTTAACCACTTCGATGGTTTCCTGCTTGCCGTAGTCTGCAAACCAGCTCTCGCCATAGCTTCGACGATGAAGAGGGGTAAGCGAGTCGAGTCGTACACGATCGGTCCCCACATCGTCGATGTCGACGAGGATTTCGGGATAATCGTCTTCGTGGGCTTGCTCGTTCTCCGCAGCGGTAATTCCAGAGTTGTTTGCCCCTATCGTTTTGTTGCTGTAAGTCCCATGGCATCGGGCACAATGTTCGTTGAAGATTGCCCGTCCTCGAGTCGCTTTCTCGTGATCGATCGGCATCGGATACTTGGGAGGTCGCAATTCAGACAGGAAGGCGAATACGTTTCGGAAGTCCGATTCCCATTGACGGAATTTTTCAGGACCATTTTGCCGAACCAGCATGAATTGCATGAGTCCCTTGTGCCCCTTTTCCGCGAAGCCATCGATGTAGATGTGGTGCTTACGATGGAAATGCCACCATGGGGGCGCTTCCATATCGTGGTGGGTCATCGCTGCGGGTAGTCGGTTGGTATGAATATTCAGATCTTTGTCTCGGTAATTCATCAACGCGATACCGAACATGACGGCATTGCTGCTTCCGTTGGTGGTACCTAGTGGCATCACCAAGGAGCCGACGTCCATGTGTGCCATCGGTTTCCGAAGTGTCAGTTTCGCTTTCCTTACCTTTTCGGTGAGCGATTCGAGAGCATAGGTTGTGTTTGGAGCACCCGGATATGTTGCTCCGAAGAGATTGCCACCGTGGCATGCGAAGCAATTCATCACGTATTTGCCATCGCGCGTAACCACATACTGCAGAGGTTTTTCTGGAGCGTCATGTCGGGGGGCTAGACCGTGGGCAAGCCATGTCGAGGTGCGGGAATTTTTCTCGAGCGGAATGTCGATGAACGGCCATCGATGGTCGACTTTATCGAGTTCCTTCAGTACTCCTTCATCGAAATCCGAGGGGAGATAGACAGAACCGACGAGGTGTTCATAGCCGGATTTGGCCTCGGGTGTCATACCATCGAAAAGTGTCTTGAATTGGCGTGCGATGCTTACGCGGAAGATTTCGCGGTTTTCAATCCGCTCTTCGATCGACGCGAGGGCCACTTCGGTTGTAGTAGGTCTGTCGGAAGGTGCTGGCTCCTGGGCTAGGGTAAGTGGGGGTGCTAGAAAACAGCAGGCTGCCAAGGCGCGGATTGTAATTGCCACCTCTCGAGCAATGATCGCTCGGGGCATTTTGGCGGACACTCGATAAAGGCATCGGAGAGGTTGATACGTCATGGTCAGGGCGGTTCTGCTTTCAGGGCGAATCCGCGGTGTTATCCGTAGCTTTGTGTGCAGAGACGGCAATTTGTACGGTGTTGGAATGTATTGGTGTATCGACGGGTACAGGCTTGGGTTGTCATTTACCAACCATCCCACCTTCGAATCATGGTAGCAAGCTGAAAAGTTGTTTGGGATGTCGAAACGACATCAGCGGTCCTCGGCACGGAAAATCGCCACCATTTCAACCCAGAATCAGCGGCGTAAACCGACCCGCGACCTCGACGACAGCCGTGGAACCGACTCCTGATCTGCAGTTTTGGACCTTTAGAGGAACCGCGAAATGCTTAAAATACGCAACGCGAAAACGGGCATTAGCACGATTCGCTCGTACGAGTAGATTCGCAATGGGTTCTGCGGAACCGAGTAGCATCAGGAATATTCATGAGAATTTTGGTCGTCGGAAATGGTGGTCGGGAACATGCGTTGGCTTGGCGTTTGAGTCAAAGCCCCAGAATGAAGCGGTTGTGGATCGCGCCTGGAAACGCTGGTACAGCGCAGGAAGGGGAGAATGTTTCGATCGCGGCGGACGACATTAAAGGACTGGTGCAATTCGCAAAGAAGGAAAAAGTGGATCTGGTGGTCGTAGGTCCCGAATTGCCATTGTCCGTGGGACTCGTCGATGCGCTCGCTGGTGAAAAGATTCGAGCCTTTGGTCCTAGCCGTGCCTCTGCACAACTGGAGTCGAGCAAAGTCTTCTGCAAGCTGTTATTGCGACAGGCGGATGTCCCGACCGCGGACTATCAAGTGTTTCGTGATGCCGATAGCGCCATGCGTTATGTGAAGGCGCGGTATCCCAATGATCGGGACCGAACACCCCTCGTGGTGAAAGCAGATGGATTGGCCAGTGGGAAAGGGGTGATCGTCTGCTCGCGTCGGGCAGAGGTGCTGGATGCTATCGACCGTATTGGACGCAAGAGCGAGTTTGGCAAGGCTGGTTTGCAGATGGTCATCGAAGAGCGGCTCGAGGGGCCCGAAGTAAGTGTGTTGGCGATCACCGACGGCCGGACCATCGTTCCATTACCAGCCGCCCAAGACCACAAAGCAGCATACGATGGCGATAATGGCCCAAATACCGGCGGTATGGGTGCATACTCTCCGACACCGATCATGACTGATGAATTGCTGGAGACGATCCAAGACAAGATCTTGGTACCATCGATTCATACCATGAAACGGAATCGTAAACCATTTAAGGGCGTCTTGTACGCTGGCCTTATGTTGACGCAGACAGGTCCCAAAGTGCTCGAGTACAACGTTCGCTTTGGGGACCCCGAATGCCAACCTTTGTTGATGCGGCTACAAAGCGATTTGCTGGATCTGTTGGAAGCAACCGTCGATGGTCGACTCGATGAAATCGAGCCACCCAAATGGGATCCTCGCCCATCCATTTGTGTGGTCATGGCCAGTGCCGGTTACCCTGGCGAGTACCGCACCGGCGAAGAGATCACCGGGCTGGATGCAGCTGCAGGAGTTACCGACGTCAAGGTGTTTCACGCGGGGACCAAACTCCAGGATGGAAAGGTGCTTACCAACGGTGGACGCGTTTTGGGAGTCACTGCGGTAGGCGATAATCTCGCTAATGCAAAGCTCCAAGCTTACAAGGGCGTTCAAGCCATCCGGTGGCCTGGGGCCTGGTGCCGAAAAGATATCAGCGACAAAGCTGCCATGTACATCGAAAAGATGGCGGCCAACACCTAGCAGATCCAACGCCGCGAATGCCATAGAATGGCTCGAAATCGGCTGTAGTCTATTTCTAATGTCCTATCGCGGTCGCCTGTGGGTTCCTTGGCAGGCGTTCGTGGAACGAGGGGCACGCCCGCATTTCTTACCTAAGTCGCACGTTCCGCATTTCTGGTGGATTCGTTCAGTATGGGGCTAGAAACAATCGATCCCAACAGTGGATCCGTCATGATCGTTACAAATGCTAGCGTTGTTGGTTTGTCCGCCGAGGTTTCATGCGACTTCCTAGGTGTAGGAATCTGCTCTTACCGAAAACTTGCGATCGAAGCGCGAGTCGGGCGTTGTATTGTGTCTTCGGCTGCTTG
>VGZN01000373.1 GCA_016872635.1 Planctomycetota bacterium
TGAAACTTTGGCCAAAACCGTTTTTCGCGTAAATCCTTCGGCCTCGGAGACCAGCAATCCACCGGTCTGCGCCATACCCTCGATCATCAACGAGTGAGGGTAATGGGGGTGACCAGGTAGATAATCGTCAAGGGATTCTTCGCCGAAGCAAATATTCTTGATGGTTACCGCCCGCGTGTCTCGCACGAACTCGAGGAATCTATCGATCCAAAACCAACGCACCTGAAGACACCCAACTCTTTACGGAAAACTCTTAGATCGCAAGTTTCGCTGCATTGCGAGACTTGCGAGGCAACATGCCATTTCGACTGCGATCACTGGGCATATCCCGGTGCAAAACCTCGGAATTTGCCGTGGTGAAGGCGTTCACTATGCCAGTTTCGACTGCACGTAGCGACACAGGTCACTAACGGTCAGCAAGTCGCCGAAGTCTTGGACTCGGGGATTTGCCTCAAACTTAGAAAGGTTCGCCCAGGGCATCCGCTTTTTCAATTCAGCGAGGCCGTTCGCGTTCACCTTGCCGTCTTGGACGAAAGAGCTTTCTGTCAGGATATCCTTCGGAAAGAGGTCTTCGGTTTGGATTTTGATTCCGAACGCTTTTTCCAGTTTAAAAACGATATCCAGGAAATCGATCGACTCGGCTCCCAAGTCACCGACCATGGTGGCCTCTTGTGTCACTTCGTCGTCGTCCACCCCGAGGGCGTCCACGAGAGCCGATTGAACCTTGGAAAAAACCTCTTCATTTACTGACATATCAACGTTCCTCGAACAAAAACGAATCTTCGTTTCCTGTACAGAAGTCCCAAAAAAGCGAATATGATTTCCCTGACGGGGCATCTTAAATAACGTTTTCTTCCGTATTTTACCAGCCCCGCTGGTCAATATTTCCGCCAACCAAGCGCTCGCGGAATATCGGACGCCTCGACTCAGGAATCCTCGATTACTTTGCGTTTGCAGCAATTTCAACGATTTGAAGCCAAGATTTCCAGCGGGCTTCCTGTTCGGGGGTGGGGGACTCTAGTCTCACCAAATTCCAGGATTCCGTGGGTTGGGCCGTAAGTTCCACACGAATTTCTAGCAGTTTACCGCGGCGGGTGACCAAGGCGTTCACGGTCGATCCGACTTTATAGAGGCCTAGGCGTTCCGACCAGTTTTCAGGAGTAACTCGGTATCCATCCCAACCCACAAGCTCATCGCCCGCTTGAATACCAGCCGCGCTCGCCGCTCCGTTGCGAGAAACTTTTTCGATCATCCCCTTGCCCGATTGGTTCACGAGTTCGATACCCACGATCGCCGGGGTTGCTGCCGGAGCGTCTCCGCTGTCTCCCTCATTCTCAGCCATTTTCTTGTCCCCGTCCTTGCCCTTGTCGCCGTCCTTGGGTTTCCAGCGAAGTCCATAGCACTCGAGCAGAGGGGCGAAGTTCATCTCGTCCCCGCTGGAAAGCATTTTCTGGAACCATTCCTGCATCGGTGACCCCGTGATTTCAGAGACGATGTTGATGAAGTCTTGGTTGTCGTAACCCGTTCCTCGGTGCCGTTGCCAGAGCGTTCGCATGCAGTCATCGAGGGATTTTTGATTGGATGTTTTGGACCGGATTTCTGCGTCGAGGATCAACCCAACGATGGCTCCTTTTCCGTAATAGCTGATACGGCTATTCGCCGCATTCTCGTCAGGCCGATAGAACTTGATCCAAGTGTCAAAACTGCTTTCTTCGAGGCTCTGGATATTCCTTCCAGGGGTAGTTTGAACGGACTGAATCTGCTTGCTGATCCGTTCCAGGTATTCTTTGGGTGTGCTCAGCCCGGCGCGAACCACAAAGAGTTCGTCGTAGTAACTGGTCAAACCCTCAGCGATCCACAGTTCACGCATGTACTGTTCGGAGTTGTAGTCATACGTTTTCAGTATTTTGGGACGGAGTCGGCGAACATTCCAGGCGTGAAAGAACTCATGCGAAACCAGCGCGAGCCAGTCGATATACTTGGAGCGTTGCTTCTGGGCCCAGCGGCTTGTCATCAAGACACAGCTGTTGTCGTGTTCTAGACCGCCACCGGATTCCGTCGCCAGATTGAGGAACCAATAGTCAGAGTAAGGGGTCTCGCCCCAGAATTTTTGTTCCAACTCGATAATCTTGGCGGCGTCTTTCATCGCTTTACGCGTGTCCCAAAGCTGGTCGGTTCCCAACGTGGCCAGATGGTGTTGCGCCGATCCGATCTTCGTAGACTGCAGATCGATATCGCCGAGAACGATCGGGCTGTCGACCAAGGTATCGTAATTGCTGGCGATGCGAGTCCAGGGATCGCGAGAATCCTGCGCTGGCAGTGAAGTAGCGATCTGCGGCCATTGTGGGAGTGCATCCAGTCGGACGATGTGTGGACGTTCAAGTGCGTCTTCTCGCGTGATGAATGTGGCCGCACCGGTTAGGAATGTGAAATCGCTCTCAATCCAATTGGTCCGTACCCCCATCTCCCGTCCATATAAAACGTAACGCAACGTAATCTCTTGAGCTCCGGCGGTCTCGACACTCCAGTGGTTCTTGTCGAGCTTATCGATTTTCAGCGGCGCGTTCGTGATGGCGTTGTAAGCCGAAATACTTTCGATCTGCCTTGCATATTCGCGTACCAAGTAGCTTCCTGGGGTCCACACCGGCATCATCAAACGCAGCGAAGCAGAACCATCCGTCGGTACCGAAACTTCGATTTCCACCCGATGATTTGCCGCTTGACGGAATGACACACGGTATTGAATCGGACTCTTGCTTGCATCCTGAGGTTCTATCGCGTGAATGGTGGTTGCCTTTCCAGTGGTGAGTGCAAAGAGCATTGCGATAATTGCGATCGCATTTTTCATAGCGGATGAATCCATCATAACGAAGTGAGGCAAAGTCGGGGTTGCCGCCCTTGGGTGGCGAGGGCGAAACGGTGTCCGCAGCGCAGAGACTCTCTCGACGGTAGTAGCGAATTGGCTGTCGAGCAAGTCGTTCGCAGGAAAACTTGCTGCAATCAGCCGATCTCTAAGCGATACCGCGTGCTGGAAATCTCAACTGGGCCTTGGGCGACCGCGGTTTCACGCTGAAGGATGCGGCCACGGGAGCAATACGGCTGAGCGAACTGCAGACGGGTGGTGGGCAACGCACGGTACAAATTCCATACGGGCGTTGTTTCAAAATCTTATTACGTGGATTTGCGTCCAAGCAATTGCCTTAGGTTACGGAGCCATTGTTCGGCAACCAAGGAGAATTTCATCCTGCGTTTGGCTCGGTTCAGCTGTTGGAAAGAGCAGCTGGCAAAAAGTGCTTCCGACGCAATGGCTTGGGCATCCGTGAAGCAATCTCGGTCGGGATCGATAACCGCACCGACAAACTCACCGCGGTGCCTCGGTATCGGGAATGGCTTGCGCAGTTCCCCTTGGTATTGGTATAGATCGCTATGAACTAGCAAGTCGTCTTTGAACCGCGGGTAAATTACATCGCGCAGGAAATCCTGATCCTGGCCTTTTTTGGCCCATAGTTTCCATGAATCGACCATGGTTTCCATGTCTGGGACTGCGTTACAGCGGCATCCCCACATCCCTCCCAAAATGACGACCTTATGGTGGGGGTGATCCCGCATGATATGAAGTGATTTACCGCTGGCGAGCCATTCCTCAACGGCGGCGTACTCGCGCGGGGTCGGTCGCGAATCGACGTCTCGAACTACCATCGCATCGATTCCTCGTTCGCCTGCTGGTAAGAATCTCCAGAACATGCCGTCGATTTCTCCCGTGCGATGCTTGCGCACGACCTCGGCACCACCGTCGACGAGTTGTCTGAGCAACTCCTCTGGTATTTCTTGAGAAGCGTAAATGCGAGGCGTCCAACCTGGATAGATCTTAGGAATCAAAGCAACGTTGCGCAAAGCACCTTGCAAATAAAGAGGCTTGGTCCCGAATAGCGCGAAAGAGATGAGCCTTTTCATGGGGTAGCAACAGTTCCGGTTCCATGAGATTGCCAGCGATCGATGGACGTCCACGATTGTCTGGTCGCGTTTCCTAGCGGTCGGTCAGGATACCGAAAATTATGGTAATAGAGTTTGCAGTTACCCATGTTGAGGGATTCAAGCATGCATCGGATCGAGCTTTCCATGCAGTGAACCTCCGCTGCTCCCTCCAGAAGCAATCCCATATGGAAGATGCTTTCCGTGATGTCATTGCGAACAACCGCCATGCCGATCGTCGAAGTGTCGATCGAGTACCCTCGGCTCGCATCGTCGTGCACGAATGCATAGGGTGCGTCGGGAGCGAGTTTTTCAAAGACCCGCTTCTCCTCTGCCAAGTCACGTTGCCAATAGCACCACTCGTAACGAATGCTGTACGGCAATCCGACTTGTCGATAGAAAAGCTCGTCGTAGAAGGTTCGCGGATAAGCTTTTTCGAGGGACCTAAGTGCGCGATGGCCGACGGATAGAAAGTTTCTACTCCGATGATATTTTAGGCTTCGCTGCACAAACGGAGCTTCCCGGACTCCATCGTCGATCGGAAGCAAACAGATGCGAGGTTCGTCTCGATACATCCACCGGGTCATCTCGAGATTTCTCGCCTTGCAGAACACGTTGACCCTTTTGTCTGCATGGAGGCGGTCGAGCAGATACCGGACCATTCCATTGCAATGAATCATGTCCCCGAGTCCGAGGTGATGGTATACGAACAGGTCTTCGTTTACGGCTAAGTCCTCGATCTCTCGGCTGGGAGTTTCAAGCATTCTAGTGAGCCAAGACAGAGCCATTGCGACTAGCTTTCCATCAATTGGGGGTGCGTGTACCGAGTGCGGTGGCTGCTGCATTAGGCAGCGTGCCTGCAACAGACTGTTTCGGACTGGAGCCGAAGACGCTCGATTTGCAGCATAAAGCCCGGGTAGCGATCTCCTTCATAGCAAATAAGAGTCTGAGAAAGCAAGCGAGGAAGACTGGGTAATCCATGGGTTCTCGCGAGAAGCGAAAAACTGCACTGGCATTTTGTGCACTATTTTCAGTATAGGGCATCGTTCCCGATTTCCGCGCCTGAGGCTTAGTCGCCTGATCCATTGGATTGCATGATCGGAGGAGTCGGTGGAATCGAACAACAGCGGGGGTACTCCCCAAGGATGAATCACGATGAGCACATCCGCTCGACGTAAACGTTCGAGACGTTTTTATTGGGCAGAAATCGGGTTTCTCGTTTTGGGGCTTATTGCACTCAAGCCTGAGATTTTGACCGAACTGATTCCTACTGGGCGAAATTCCTCGCAACTGGCTTCTCAGGCCGCGTTGAACCAGGCCTTATTGAACAATGCCGTGTTGAACAATGCTGGCCTAAGTAATGCAGCGCTTGCGGCAGGTGGAAATGCTGTATTTGTTCCTGTTCCTGGGACGTTACTATACCCAGCAAATTACATGACGGCGAGTTATAGCGCACCCTACATCGCCTCGAG
>VGZN01000374.1 GCA_016872635.1 Planctomycetota bacterium
TTCATGGATGACTTCATCGCGTCCGGAAAAATCCGTTACTACGGGGTGAGTGTCGAGAAAATCGAGCAGGCCCTCAAAGCGATTGAATACCCGAATGTCCAGACCGTTCAGATCATTTTCAATCTTTTCCGACAGCGGCCTGCCGAGTTGTTTTTCCAGCAAGCCCAGTTGCGCCAAGTAGGGGTGCTGGCACGGGTCCCTCTCGCATCGGGGTTGTTGGCGGGAAAGATCTCGGCGGCAACGCTATTCGCTGAGGACGACCATCGTCGTTTCAATAGGCATGGCGAAGCGTTTGATCGAGGTGAAACGTTTTCGGGGGTCGATTTCGACACAGCGTTGCAGGTGGTCGAAGCATCGAGATCGATCGTTCCACCGGGAGTGAGTCTCGCTCAATTTGCTCTACGTTGGATTCTGATGCACGACGCCGTTTCGTGCGCGATCCCTGGGGCTCGTCGGCCTAGCCAAGTCGACGATAACGTTTCAGCAGTTGAATTGCCCCCTCTTACCGATGCAACCATGGCTGCCATGCGGCAGATTTACGATCGTTCTATCCGTGCACTGGTCCACCATCGATGGTAGTTGCATCGGCTCGCGATTATCGAACTTGTTTCGTGAGGCGGTTAGAAATAGGATTGGTGAACTGGTTTGATGACCAATTCAGGGATGTGCACACGCGGAGGAAGCGACGCGATCGAGACGACGACCTCACCAACATCGGATGGACGAAGGATTAGTTCCCGTTGTTCCTTGCTGACCGGAACCGGACGTTGCTCCAAGATTGGCGTGTCGACTTCGCCGGGATAAATATTGGTCACACGTATACCCTCGGCACCGACTTCGTTGGCCACGCAAGTTCCCAGTGCGGTCATGGCGAATTTACTAGCGGCGTAAGCAACCCCGCCGAGCGCTAGCGCACGCTTGCCCGTGACGCTGGAAATATTGATGATGATGCCTGATTTGCGGAGTCGCATTTCTGGGAGCGTAGCATAGATCAGGTTATAAGCACCAGTTGCATTGATCGCGACGACTTGGTCCCATTGCTCGGGTAGCATTTCACCAATCGTCCGATTCTTGATGTTAACTCCGGCGGCATTGACCAGGATTTGAACCGGTCCAAAGGCCTTCTTGACCGAATCGACAAACTGCTCCACGCTACCGCGGTCGGTGACATCGAGTGGAAATCCCAGGATTTTTTCCGAGCCCGATTTCTTGAGGGTCGCAACAGCGGTTTGCACCACATCTGATCGCCGCGATCCAATGGCGACTTTGGCCCCTGCGGCAACAAACGCTTCAGCGATGCCATAGCCTATACCCGTAGCTCCGCCGGTAACGATGACGACTTGGTCTTTCAGGCTGGTCATGAAGTGTTGTCTCCCAACGCACGGAATTGCACGGGTATACACAGACTACCGATGAGAGGCGTAACCCATCAAAAGCAAAGCAAATCGTACCTGGTTAGGTGGAATCCGCGAGCCCTGCTGCGAGCGACCGACACGATTCGAGTGGCGATCGCTCTCAGCATTTACACGTTTTCTTAAATCTTTTTCTCAAAAAGCCCTAATAAAAATGCCCGCAGTCCGTCTACCTAATGTCGGCACCTTTTCCACTATGCAAATCTCGAGGTCAATTTGAGTCGCGACGATCCAACGCCTCCGGCGAAATTGGGGCTGTTCCCCTCATCTCCGGAGCATTTTGCGGATTCGCAAAACTACGATTCGCAAAACTACACGGGGCACTCGGAGTGGTTGCGTTCGGTTTTTGAACGACTGCAACGTCCGTTGTTGGTGTATGCGAGCAAATTGCTGCATGGGGATTGGGAATCGGCTCAAGATTGTGTTCAGGAAGCTTTCATGCGTTTATGCCGAGAGCCTCGGGAGCGGATTGAGTCGTATGTCGACGCTTGGCTTTTTAAAACTTGTCGTCATCTCGCGATGGATATCCATCGCATGGAGGCTCGAATGAAAACTCAAAACGAACCGGCAGCGATTGAATCGCTGTCTTTGCAGGATAGAGATCCAGGCAGTATCGCTTTGTTGGCCGAACAGCAACATGAAATCGAGAAGCGGATCGCGGACCTACCCCGCCTTGAGCAAGAAGTGGTTCTGTTGCGGCTCGGTCAAGGTCTCTCATACAAACAGATCGCCGAAGTGATGGAGTTGAGTGTGAGCCATGTAGGCGTGCTGCTTCATCAAGCATTGACGCGACTTCGCGCTGTTATTGCGACGGAACACCAATATCATTCCTAAACGAAACACCTATTCGGCTGAAAGTCTTAAAGATCATGAATACGAACCAACCTGTCAACGAACCGAACTCTGGCGATGCTTCTAGGAAATCCTCGGACCAGCTTCCTCCAAGGATCGAACCTTGGAAGATCACAGCGTATGCCCTCAACGAACTTGAGCCAGATGCCCGCGCCGAAGTCGAAGGGTGGATCTCTGAAAATCCATCTGCGATGGCCGAGGTTCAGTCGATCCGCGACACTGCAACTCATATCCAAAAAGAACTGGCCGCATCGACCTCGGGTGGTGGTTTGGACAGTCGAAGAGCGAGTCATGTGCTTCGTGAAATCTCTGAGATGAAAACGACGAACGCGACTGTCCAATTGCAGACTCGATACAACGAGGAACGTCGGATGAGGCGATTCAGGCGTTTCCGAACGATGGGACTGATTGCATCCGGGATCGCTGCCTCTTTGGTCGCGTTTCGATTGTCCCCCTGGTACTCCGATCGAATCGAAATCGTTTCCGGCACGAAGATGACCTTCAACATTCCTTCGAAGATAGAAAATGACGATTGGAGTATTCAGGCAGAAACGGCCGCTGGAGAGGCGAATGGCGTCGGATCGGGTACTCGCAATTCCGGAATAGTCTCAGGGCCGACGGGTCCTGGTTCAGAGGTGCCCGCAGAAGGATATGTCTCCAACTACAATCCGGAGTTAAACCTCCCGAGTCCGCAGGATTCTAGTGAAGTCCCTACGGATGGTGTCCCGATGTTTGGTGTCACTATCGGTGGTGCCTCGCCCGAAAAGCGCGAACGCTCATCGGTTGTTGGTTCGGTAGCGAATGGAACCGATGCGAGCAAATCGCTGGGCGATTTCATGGTTTCAGACGGCGAGCAGTCTGGGCCGGAAAAATCTGTTTTAAGCGGATCGCGAGGCCTGACGTCAGAGAGTAAGCGCAAAAGTGATACCCAGTTTAGAAGGGACCGCAGGGCAGAGCCACTTGCTAGGAACGAAGAAAGATTCTCGAAAGAACTGGCCAAAGGAAATAGGGAAAGCGTCGAGTTGTTACCGCAAGCAACTTCATCAGTGCCAAGTCCTAAAATGGGTTTAGGCATGGGCCTAGGAGGCAAGTCTAGCGGCGTCGCGGGTGGTTTAGGTGGCGGTGGTATCATTGGTGGCGGTGGCAGGGGTGGCGATCGTCCATTGGGAGAACATGACGACGTGCGGGTACTGCATCAGGATTCGGGTCGTCATTACCAATTGCCGGACGAACTGAAAGCGAACGTGCCGAGCCTCCGTCATGCTGCGGAAAACGCAGGTGGCGATCGCTTTGATTCGGCGGTGGAAACCCCCTTCGCCGAGGTGACGCAATCGCCTCAATCCACCTTTTCCATTGACGTGGATACCGCTTCTTACAGCAAGATACGGCAGTATGTGACGAAGAATGTCGTTCCGAATCCTTCTGCGGTTCGGATCGAGGAGATGCTCAACTACTTCGATTACAACTACCCCGGTCCTTCAGATGGTTCCCCATTTGCTGCGCACATGAAAATGTCTGTTTGCCCATGGAATACAGAGCATCGTTTGGTTCGAGTTGCGATCCAAGCGAAGAAGGTAGATGCGGAGCAACGTCCTGCCTCCAACCTGGTTTTCCTCGTCGATGTTTCTGGTTCGATGTCGGACGCTAATAAGTTGCCGTTGGTCAAACGGACATTAACGTTGCTCGCCTCGCAATTGCGAGAGCAAGATCGCGTTGCCATCGTCGTGTATGCAGGTGCTGCCGGGTGTGTTCTTCCGAGTACGTCCGGTGCATCCAAGGATCGGATTTTGGCTTCGATCGATGAATTGCAATCGGGAGGTTCGACCAATGGTGGACAAGGGATCGAATTGGCTTATCGAATTGCGAAAGAGAATTATGTCGATGGAGGGGTGAATCGAGTGATTCTGTGCACCGATGGAGATTTCAATGTCGGAGTCACAGGGACCGATCAGCTGGTTGCGATGATGCAGGAAAATGCCAAGAGCAATGTTTTCCTAACCTGTTTGGGATACGGCATCGGCAATTACAACGACTCGATGATGGAGCAAATTTCCAACAAAGGGAACGGAAATTACGGCATGGTCGACAGCGAGATGGAGGCCCGCAAGATCATGATTGAGCAATTGTCGGGGACGCTGACGACGGTCGCTAAGGATGTCAAGATCCAGATCGAGTTCAATCCGCACAAGGTTGCTTCCTACCGATTGATCGGGTATGAAAACCGCCGATTGGCGACTCAGGATTTCGACAACGACAAAAAGGATGCTGGCGAAATCGGTGCAGGACACCGAGTGACCGCGTTGTATGAAATTGTTCCGGTTGGCAAAGAAGGTTCTGGGGGCCAAGGGGGTGAACTTCGTTATGGCAAGAAACAACCAGAGGCACCACCCAAGCCGGTCACGGAAACCGAACTTGCAGGTGAATTAGCGAATGAGTGGATGTTGCTGAAGATTCGGTCCAAGCAACCCGAGGCGACTGAAAGCACCAAGCAAGAGTTTGTGCTGAAGGATGGCGATTTGGCCGAGGAAACTTATGCCGGTGAGCGAGCCGACATGGACTGGGCCGTGAGTGTGGCGGAGTTTGGACTGTTGTTGCGACACAGTCAACTCGCGCCAGGCATCGACTGGGACACGATGATATCGCGAGCGCAAGAAAGCGTGGGCGACGACAGCTACCGCCGAGAATGCTTGGCGATCATGCAGCAGGCCAAGCGATTGATTGGCAAGTGATTGAATGCTCGAAATGAAAAAGGCCCCTGGGATACAGGGGCCTTTTGTTTTCAGATCGTGTGATTGTGACGGCTAGACTAGAGTCTAGTTCCCGCCTCGCAAGGCGTATTGTAGGCCGTAGACGAAGAAGGCTGCCAGGCCGAAGTTGATCACCTCTTCGCACGGCTTGTATCTCATGATGAGGATGTCGCCGGGTTGGACGAGGATCCGCTCGCGAGGATCCAAGTTGGCCCTGGCAAGGTCCACTTCGATGGTGATCTGTCCGTCGCATGGTGTCTTTCGAAGGATGAACAGCGACCCAGGAGGCACAAAGGCACTTCCGAAGATTCCACCCATGCTTCCACCACCACCGCCATTACGTGCTCCGACCGACGAGATACCGCTGCCCGCAAGGGCTAACGCTCCAAGCACGTCGAGGTCGTAGTCGCGAGGGATCATGTATTGG
>VGZN01000375.1 GCA_016872635.1 Planctomycetota bacterium
GGCCAATCCCCTTTGGCTTTGTCGCGAAACGCGGTCGCTCGCGACTCATTGCAATCAGCGAGCGCCACGATCTGCGCAGACTCGGGGAGTTGTTCGAGCAGTAGAGAGCCTCGCCCCCCTACTCCGATCGCACCCACTCGGACCCGCTCATTCGCGGAGACAGGGTGTGTGGTGGATGCAAGCATCGGTCGGACATGAGATGCCGCAAAGCAAACTGCGGAACTCTTTGTTGCCAACGACAGAAATCTGCGGCGATTGCCGCCATGCTTTGGGACACGATTCATGGGAGCACTCCGGGTGACTGTGTCGTTGTTAAATAATAGCGATCTTACTGCTCCATGACGTCCGCTTCGCGACCCTTCGCGAGTTCGCCGACCGACTCCTCGTACTTTTTGGTCAGCTCTTGGACTTCTTCCTTGGCGGTGTCGCGATCGTCTTCGCTGATGACTTTGTCTTTCTCGGCGGTTTCGATCGCTTTGTTGGCATCGCGTCGGACGTTTCGGATAGAAACGCGGGTTTCCTCGGCCAGCTCCTTGATCCGCGCGACCAGCTTTTTGCGGGTGTCGGTGCTCAACGGTGGAATATTGATCCGAATGATGCGGCCATCGTTTTGTGGGTTGAGTCCCAGTTCGCTAGCGACAATCGCTTTTTCGATATCCTTGATGACGCTCGGATCAAAAGGTCGGATGACCAATTGCTGAGGCTCTGGGGCACCGACGCTAGCGAGTTGCTTGAGCGGGGTCTGCGATCCATAGACCGTGACTTTGACTGAGTCGAGCAAGCCTGGTGCTGCTCGGCCGGTGCGGATCCCGGCGAGGTTGGTTTTCAAATGGTTGAGGGCTTTGTCCATACGTTCTTCGGCATCGAGCAGGATATCTTCGACCGACATGATGAGTCTCCTTAGTGGTAAATGTGTTTTTTAAAGTACGTGGTATGGAATAGTGGGCCGGACGGAATCCTGTTGATGCATTGCCAAGAATATTGTCCCGCGATCACTTTGCAGTGTTCACTTTGCAGTGTTCACTTTGCAGTGTTCACTTTGCAGTGTTCACTTTGCAGTGTTCACTTTGCAGTGTTCAGTTGGCAGTGTTCAGTTGGCATCGACCAGGATCCGCTCGCCCGATTCGTTCCTTGGGCTGATCCGGGTGCCGACTTTTTGTCCGCTGACGGCCTTCACAATATTCCCTTCTTTTTTGAAGTTGAAGACCAAAATCGGCAGTTTGTGCGTGCGGCATTGAGCAATGGCCGTCGAGTCCATGACCTTGAGGTTTTTCTCGATCACCGTGTCGTAGTCGAGTTCACGGTAGAGAACGGCATGCGGATTCTTTTCTGGGTCATCGCTGTAAACGCCGTCGACCCGTGTCGCTTTGAGGACGATGTCCGCGTCGAGTTCGAGGCCTCGGTTGGCGGCGCATGTGTCGGTGGTCACGAAGGGAGCTCCAGTACCTGCAGCCAAAATCACGATCCTTCGTTTTTCAAGATGACGGATCGCGCGACGGCGAATAAACGGTTCGGCAACCCCATCCATCTTGATGGCAGACATCACCCGCGTCGTAACCCCGATCGCTTCGAGGGCGTCCTGCAGTGCCAATGCGTTGATCACTGTCGCAAGCATCCCCATGTAATGCGCGGTGGCTTCCTGGATCATTTCCCCGCTCGAACCCTTGAACTGAGCGCCGCGGAGGATGTTTCCGCCACCGACCACTACGGCGACTTGGCACCCGAGATCGTGGGCGTTTTTGATTTGACGAGCGATCGCGGTGACCTCATCCATGCTGATTCCGCGTTCGCCGGAATGGGCCAAGCTCTCTCCGCTGAGCTTGAGGATCACGCGGCGGTAAAAAGGTCTGGTTTTTTCCAGCGAATTGTCTTCGGTCATAGGGTCGATAGCCTGTGGTTTTTTTATAAAAAGTGAGCCTTCATCATAGCCATATTTCGTTCTCGCAACGAGGCCCACGCCTTGGTAATTCCATTCGGTGTGTTAACCTAAAGGCACAGGCCAATCAACCTTTGGTTTTTGCGAACCATCGGATCTAAAATTGGTCTACCTAGGATTTCGATTGGGTTTTTCCATCGAAAGCCTGCTAACCCCGTCGAGATCGAGTTTTCCATTCGAGGAACGAGCGTATGTCGCTTCAGATTTACATCAACGGCACCTACCACGACAAAGAGAACGCGAAGATCAGCGTTTACGATCATGGATTGCTCTACGGCGACGGTGTCTTTGAAGGGATGCGGGCGTATTCCGGCAATGTGTTCAAGCTGCGCGAACATATGGATCGGCTCTACGAATCCGCACGTGCGATCTGTTTGCAAATTCCGATTGCCAAGTCCCAGCTGGAGAACGATGTCAACGCGACGTTGAAGAAAAATGGACTCACGGATGCCTATATCCGTTTGGTGGTCACGCGCGGCGCAGGCTCACTCGGACTCGATCCCAATCGGACCTCGGACCCACAAGTCATCATCATCGCAGACCATATCGCACTCTACCCTGCCGAGTTCTACGAAAAAGGACTCAAGATCATCACGGCGTCGACGATCCGCAACCATCCCGCCGCCCTCAGTCCCCGCATCAAGTCGCTCAATTACCTCAATAACATCATGGCAAAGATCGAAGGACTTCAAGCCGGATGCGTAGAAGCGGTCATGCTCAACCACAAAGGTGAAGTCGCCGAGTGCACCGGGGACAATATCTTTATTATCAAGCGAGGCACACTGCTAACCCCACCCAAGGACGCAGGGATCCTCGAAGGAATCACACGCAACGCCATTCTCGAACTGGCGGGGAAACTCAATATCCCTGCCCACGAACAGACGATGACTCGCCACGATCTCTTAGTGGCGGATGAATGCTTCCTCACCGGGAGCGCTGCAGAAGTTATCCCGGTCGTTTCCATCGACAGCCGAACGATCGGCGATGGCAAGGTTGGACCTGTCACCACTCGATTGATCGCTGAGTTTAAAAAAATGGTGCACGGAATCGCATGAAGCAGTGGTACGCATCAACCGGTCCGTGCGACGTTCTGTCACTCGGTACCAAACCGCGTATCGCTCGATCGAACATCGGCCGATGCTCGGCTTGACTGCTCGATCGTCTATCGGCCGATGCTCGGTGGGTTGCTAGCCAAGAAGTCCCGAGGTCCACGTGTGGTGTAGTAGGGATAAGCAACAGTTGGTCCAGGAACTCCCGATGCGACTTGATCGTCACGACGGTATTCGCTGTGTGACAAGTGAGCTCCGTAGTCGGTCCCCCCACGTTGCCAGCCAATTCGGCAAGGACGGCATCCGATCGGTCCATTGCAAGAACTGCACTGACCATGATGATGCAAAATGTTGCAGCCTGTAGATCCAACGATGGACAAGGCGACTAATGCAATTGACTGAATACCGCGTTTCATGACTTGATCCTTGTAATGACATGCCGAATCCAACGAATCTGGATTCGTCTCGGCAACTCTAAGATCGAAATAAACGGTACGAAGAATTCAATCCGCCTAACCCGCACTGTATACTCAACTCAGATTACCAAGTCGTATTGATAGCAATTCTGAAATCCTCCAAACCGATCCCTTGTGCATGTCGTCTCATACCCTCGCTGCAAGTGTTCAACGGCGTTCGATCGCTTCTGTGATGCTTGCCATCCTTTTCGCGCTCGATGGGCTTGCGCAAGAACCTCAAGCTATTGAGTCCACGATTGACATAGGCGAGTCTGCGCGTGAGATCTTTCGAGATCGTTGCATCGCATGCCATGGAGAGCGGGTTCAGGAAGGAAACCTTAGGCTCGATCGCGGTGAAGGACTGACGTCGGGTGGCGATTCGGGCAGCGCGATCGAAGTAGGTCGAAGCAACGACAGCTTGCTCATAGCGCGTGTCACCGCTCGCGATGAATCCCGCATGCCCCCCAAAGGGACTCCGCTCAGCGATGAGCAAATCGCGACACTGAAGCGGTTCATCGATCTGGGTGCCCCATGGGGGGAGGCATCGTTGAAGGATCCTCGCTTGGACCATTGGGCTTGGAAACCCTTGCACCAAGTTTTGGTACCCCTGGCCGATGGTAATGCCAGCACCGACGAATCCGTCGCCATCTTCAATGGAGTTACCCCGATCGATCGTTTCTTAGCGCTGGAGATGTCCAAGCAAAATCTCCAGCCTCTCCCGAGGGCTTCGCGCGAGGTATTGATTCGACGCCTGAGCTTTGATTTGCTCGGAATTCCACCGACTCCTGAAGAGTTGGATGACTTCGTTGCTGACGGATCCCCAGATGCGTGGGAGCGTTTGGTGGATCGAATGCTCGCAGCGCCGCAGTATGGTGAGCGATGGGCCAGGCATTGGTTGGATATCGCTCACTATGCAGATACCCATGGCTTTGAAAGAGACCAGCGGCGCGATCATGCTTGGCGTTATCGCGATTGGGTCATCGATGCCTGGAATGCGGATTTACCTTACGACTCTTTTTTGCAACAGCAGATCGCAGGGGATGTTCTCGCGGAGCTCAAACCGCAGTCCACGAGCAGTACCGATGCAACGATCGCCGCGAGCTTTCTAGCGGTTGGGCCTTGGGATTATGTCGGTCAAGTTGAAACGCCGAGTCCGGTGATCAAGCGATTGGCGAGAGCCGATGATTTGGACGATATGGTGGCTCAAGTGATGACGAGCACGTGTGGGATCACGATCCACTGCGCTCGTTGCCACCATCATAAATTGGATCCCATCCAGCAAGAGGAATACTACGCGCTAACCGCGATCTTCGCGGGGGTGAAACGGGGCGATCGACTTGTATCGACGGAGGAATCGCAGCGGATCGATTCGAAGAGAAATGAGTTAAGAGGGCGCAAGCTGGCCCTCGATCAAGAGCTCAACCGGATGCGAGTGGGTGTATCGCTGGCTGATATCGTCGGCGGTGGGAACGGTTTCGGAACAGGAACGTTGGGTACGGGGATCGATGCCAGCACCGGAGCAATTCGAAAATCCAGCGACAAAAAGGGGTTTCTCGATGGTGTTGTCGCCAATCGATTGAATACCAGCGACTATCCTTGGATTGATTCGGTCTTCGTTCCCGACGGTGGACCGACCGCACGCTTATCGATCTCTCAATCCGGTGCGGTGGTGCAGGGTATACCTGCCACCGACTCGAAAGCGTGGGATGCAATTCGGAATGGTCCGGTAAACTCTCAATTCTCGACGAATCTAGGAGGGGTCGAGTGCGCTCCGCCAGGTCGCAGCATGCTGTCGCTCCATGCCAACGCTGGGATTACGTTCCGTCTGCAAAAAGAGCCTCTTGAGGAACTTCGTAAATCCAACGAAGGGAGTTCGGATGAGGGTGGCACCGCATTCACTGCGATGGTCGGTTATTTCGGCGAGACAGCCAGCAAAGGGGCTGATGTCTATGTGCTGGTCG
>VGZN01000376.1 GCA_016872635.1 Planctomycetota bacterium
CTTGAACGTGCCGTTAGGAATACGAACAAATCGCATACACAGGCTATTTGTAATCGCAGTCTTTGGTCCCTGTGAAAAAACGCTGGTACTCCAGCAACTCGCGAGCACTGAAAAAACCACGACACCGACAGTCCATCGAAGACAAATCATTTGCACTTTCCTTCTTTCCTGGTTCGCTCCCATGAGGCTACTCCCGTTCGATCCTGTTGGATGACTTGGATTGGTATCTAGTCGTCGATAATCCTTGGATCGACTATGCGAGCCATCAAAAACGAAATGGGCGTAGCTATCGACGATCGTAGCAAATGAAATGCCAACAAGTGTTTCTCGATGTGGACATTTTGGATTCTCAGGATCGAATCTGTTGCTCAGCAGAGATTTCCAGGTTGAATCTCGAAGCCTTTGCCTTGGCGAGTCCCCTCGATAAGGAGCACTATCCCACAGGAGACTTTTCAGTTCGCGTAGCAAGACGTAACATCGCGCCCGGTTTTGATACACCACGGCGGAGATTTTCCGGGTTCCCCTGGCAACTAACACTGGCAACTAACACTGGCAACTAACACTGGCAACTAACACTGGCAACTAACACTGGCAACTAACACTGGCAACTAACACTGGCAACTAACACTGGCAAGCACCACTAGAAATCAACACTGGCAGTTCACCTTGTTACGACGCGGAACGCCTTCAAAGGTGCGAGAACACCGCGAAACCGACAATCCAGCGTATGGACCTACTGGCTAGCCTTCAGCAATTGGTTCATCGATTGCCCCATCGCTTCTCCGACGTCCATGTAGACTTCCGCTTTGCCACCGTAGTGACCATTCCCGCTCCCCCCCTGCGCCATGGGGTGCGTATAGACGGTCGCAACATTTCCCCGAAACTCGGGATACTTCCCGGACATACCGTCGACAGCAAGGTGCGCATCGAGTACCAAACCATCGTTTCCACTACCACCTTTGACCGACTCGCCAAGAGTCGCGAGAACAAACTTCGCATGGGGTGCGTTGAATTCCCGTCGCAAGGATTTGATGAAATGCACCAGATTCTTTTCGTAGTGCGCGGAATGGCCTGCATTGCCCGCATCCCGTTCTCCTTGCCAAAAGAAAAACCCAGCCACTTCGTACCCCGTCGCTCCAGGGTAGTGTTTTTCAAGTTCCGAAAGTGCCTTCTTGGCATCACCGATGTCGGAATCCCATTGCTTGCCCGCGTACCAATCAATGGGCTTCCCGTTCTTATCCAACCAGGGTGCAGGCTCCGTCTTTAGCCCCATCGCGGGGTCCATATCCCAATACTCGGGTTTGTCCTTGTAGCCCGCATAGACGAGTTTCTTCTCAACCCCTTTGGTATCTTTACTGACGAACTCCGAACGTTCGCTTCCGGGCGGCAAGAGGTCCCAGCCGAGCGCACGATTTCCGATACAGCACTTGAGGATCAACACCGGCGGATCGATTTCACTTCCAAGAACATGGCCGATTCCATATTCTGGACCGAGATTCCCTCCCTTCACGATCATCCATTCATTCCGCAATGGACCTTTGCCGGACATGTACTGGACAAAGCGTACGTCTTTTCGCTCGATCCATGCCCCAGTCTCATCGGTCAAGTATTGGTACTTCTTTTTTTCCTTGACCGCGTACTCAAGAGAAATTTCTCCGCCGGTAACTTTACCGAGCCCCACCATGTTGGATTGTCCCAAGCAGATAAATACTTGTACCGGCTTGCTCAAGTCTGCGGGTTTACCATCATGCTTCGGAATCGTGATGGGACTATCTTGGGCACACGAGGAAACGGCGAGCATACCGACCACGATCGCAAGGCTTGCTAGGCATCGCCCAAAGAAGCGTCTCATAGAAAATTCTCCCGTCTTGTTTCTTCGCGGCGTACGGAGAATAGAAGTGTTCCCCGACGTACAACAATGCTATTACCGATGAATACTGGACAAGCGATCGAACCCGAGCGAAAGTACTCTCCAATCGCCGAGAGTTGCGAAAAAGCCCTGATAAGCCCAAAGACAAGGAAATCTCGCAAACGATTGGTTTGCTAGATCGCTTCGTTGACAGGTAGTGTCGTAGCCCTCGCAGGGGGAATTCCAGGCAATCTGCTTAGCCGGAAGAGGGACTGTACGACGAATCCGATGCGGATCCTCAATTCACCATTGGGCGACTCGGGCAGGAGACCGCGAACACGCTCGATGGCAAAGTAATCGATGTGTCCTTGTTTTGATAATCGCTACTTGCTTACTTGCTCAACGTCGTAATTTGATCAGCAGCTTGCTGTGACAAGCTGTGTCGGGGATGGTTCTCAACGATGAACTGATAGAACTTCTTCGCATTGTCGGCTGCTTTTTTGCGGCGTTCTCCGGAGAGATCTGAAATGACTACTTCCGAGCACCTTCCCGCCTCGAACGCCGATCGAGCTTGCCAGTTTTTGATGTCGTCAGGCGCTTGGGTGCCCCCATATCCGTACATCACTTTCTGAAACTCTGTTATCGCTTTTGCAAAGTTTCTATCGGCAAAGTAAACTTCACCTATCATGAATCGCGACCGGGCCCCCAATTCATTGCGTTGATCCTCGGCGACTTCTTCGTAGAGCTTGATCGCTTCGTCATTCTTCTTGAGGTTTTGCTTCGCAAACGCTTGCTCATACTTACCGATTGGCTCGAGATTCGACCCGGGCACGACAGATTGCATGCGGACAAGCCACGCATCCACGTCGTTCCATTTCTTGAGTTCGCGAGCAGATTGAGCTCCGTGCAAGTAAATAAGTGCTTTTACTTGATCGTTAATTCCAGTGGAATCAGCTAACGATTCTAGCGCACGTCGCGCTTGTTCGTACTGTGGCCATGCGGCAGTGAACTGCTCTTGCTTGAACGAGCATTCCGCGACCATCAATCTCGCATCCACCTGCAATTCGCCCTTGGGGAACGAATCCAACTGCTTAGAAAATTGCTGTGATGCCTTGGCAAACTCCTTCTGCTGAAACAAGGACAACCCGAGCTTGTAAAGCGATTTTTCTTGCAGTTCGGCATTCGCTGTTTTGGTTGCAGCAACCGTGTACGCCTTCACGGCTCTATCGAACTTGGCATTGTCGAACTCGGCTTGGCCAACATGGAATGAGGACTCCGCAGCGAGAGGACTATCCGGATATCGCTCCGTTATTGCAAGGAAGTTCTCGTTCGCCTTGGCGGTATCTCCGATCGCTTTGTACGCCCAAGCCATCTCAAAGTAGACGCGATCGATGAGGTGATAATTCGGGAATGATTGAACTATTTTCTCGAAAGTTTCTACTGCATTTTTCGGCTGTTGGGACATCGCATACGAGAGCCCCAGTTCATAGAGCGCCTTGGAGCGGGAATCGTCCGGGATTGGGCCCCCAAGCAACTCGCTGAGCAATGCAACCGCGTCTTGCGGTCTTTCAGATTTCCGCAAACATATCCCCTTCGCGACATTGGCTTCTCGGATGAGATTTACGTTTTTGCTAACCGACAGTACCGTGTCTAGCAACTCAATCGCTGGGTTAAACTGGTTGTCTTGGATCAACACAAACGCTTTGTCGTAGCGTACGTAATCGAGCAATGCCGGATCCGTCGATTGCGCCAAGACCTTATCGAACCAAACAACAGCTTCCTGGTACCGTCCCGCAAATGCGGAGAGTTGTCCTAACCGAAACTCAGCTTGCTGCCTGAACCGTGAGTTTGGGAAATCCTTGAGCAATCGTTCGAGAGTCTTCTTGGCGTTCTCTTTATCTTGATTCGCATCGAGCACCTGGGCGAGCAACAACAGAACTTCGTCTGCTTGCGCCCAAGCAGCATTTGCGGCCATAGAATCGTTGAGCGATTTGATGGACTCTGGCAATTTTTGCAACTTCAGGAACGATGCACCTTGGACAAACAGCGCCTCAGCTCGGGTCGAGGGATCAGGGTTCCGATTAAGGGTTTTCGCTGCTTGTTCGATGGACTTGTCAAACTGTCCAGCGAGGTACATCGCTGTCGCCAATCGCAACTCCCACGCGGGAACCGAGGGATGGTTGCTTGCGGAGCTAATCAGTTGTTCAAACGCTGTCGCAGCCGCTTCGGGCTGAGAAAGTTGCAGGAGAGATTCGGCGCGAACGTATGCCACGTCCGAAGCCAAGTCGTCGTTCGCAAACCGTTTGGCAAACGCTTCGCTCCATCGTTGTGCTTCCGCATGGTCACCCGCTTGAAGGGCAGCAAACGCGGCGTTGTAGGTGGCTCGAGGCGATACAGGGAGGTCCATGTATTCAACGGCGATTTGCTCGTACAGCTTGCGAGCTTCGGCCTTTCCGTCTGCAGTCGCATAGAGCCCATCCGCCAAATCCATCTTCAACATGGCGACCATGTTCTTCGCGGAGGGGGACAGGGTCTTTGCGTCCCATTTCGAAGTCCAATCCAATGCTTCCCTCGCGACAGGAATGGCATCCTTCGGGCGATTTTGCAGGATCGCAATTTGGCATATCCAGTGCGATGCCTCGGCAGCTCTCTCATCCTTGGTGGTGAGCAATCTCTCGAACGATCGCAAGGCATCATCGTACTTCTTGTCGCGCATCAGCGTCTGGCCTGTAGCAAGCGCTGCATTCAGTGCATACTGAGACTTTGGAAACAGCTCCGACAACTTTTGGTATGCCTGTGCCGACTGTGCAAATTGACCAGTCTTTGCCAGTGCAAATGCGTACCGGTAGTAGACGTAATCCGCAAGCGGAGTTCCTTTGAACTCCGGCATCTGAATCACCTTCGCAAACAGTGCGACCGCCTGCTCAGCTCGATTGCCTTGCAGAGCGAGTTCCGCTAGGCGAATATTGGCATCGATACCTTGAGGATTCTTTGGATATGCAGCGAGAAAAGCCTCGTACGTTTCCGCTGCCAACTTCGGTTGCTTGGCCTCTTCATACGAGAACCCGAGCGCGAACATCGCATCGGGACGAACCGGCGACTGCGTCAACGCTCGACTTTGAACCAGTTGGTTGTAATAACTGATAGCCTTGTCGAGATTACCTAGGCGAGATTCAGCTTCGCCCGCATAAAAAATTGCTTTGTCTGCAACACTGCTGTCAGGGAATTTTTCGAGGAGCACCGCAAATGTCTTTGATGCATCCGTCAGCATCGCTTGATCCGTTTTCCCGTCCGCGATTCCCGATTGATAGAGGCACCACCCTAAATTGTTGAGCGACTCCTCCCGCTCTTTCAGGTTGTTATCCTCAAGGGCTTTTCGGAATGCAACAATCGCTTTGGGATAGTCGGGAGCCTCTTGTTCTTGGTAGCAGACACCTAAAAAATAACGAGCGCTGGAGACCAAGGGCTGATCGGGATATTCAGATATCAGCTTGCTCCAGAGTTCGATCGCAACCGAGTAAGCACCATTGTTTTGCGCGTTGGCGGCG
>VGZN01000377.1 GCA_016872635.1 Planctomycetota bacterium
CAGTAGGCCTTGATTGGAACCCCATACGCGTTGGCCTATCGGAAACTGCTTCACATGGGAACCAGTCGCAACGACTTCACCCGCGAAATCGCAGCCGATCACATAGGGATTCGGAAGGGGCCAGTAGTTTGCGCCGCCGCGGATATAGGTATCGATCGGATTGACCGATGCCGCTCGCACCTTCACCAAGACCCCGTTGTCGTGAAGTACCGGCGGTGGAATATCGCCAACTTGAATCACTTCTGGACCACCAGTTTGTGTGATATAAGCGGCCTTCATGAATGCGTTTCCTTATCGATCGTTCTGCGTAAAGTGAATAGAGCAACACCAACGCTATGCCCACGCCGCGTTGTTGTTACCCTTGCGATGATCGCTAGTACAATATTCAGCCCGACACTCCGGACCGAATTTCCTTATCATACCCATGCTCCAACCGATTAGGGGGGAACTCCGATGATGATAGCCATGCTGGAGTGCGTTTGCTGGAACGCTATGACCAGAATGGGCCTTCATCGCACGCGTTGCAACGCCACAAACCAGGAGGGTTGAATGGTCGATCGCTCGCTAACGCAGTAACGTTTTGTGCGGTTCCCCCGAAACTTCTCGTACCAGGCGGGGAACAGCGTACCCAGGAAGGAGTTTCCTAAGTTCGTCGATGATTTGCTCGCCGACTACGAGCGGCGTTTCGAAATGAGCTGCCCCCTCGACGTGATCCAATTGATGCAAGTAATAGGGTTGCACGCCGACATCGATCAGCCTTTCGCACAGGTTTCGCTGCAATACCACGGTATCATTGATTCCGCGCAGCAGCACCGCTTGATTCAGCACAGACGCCCCCGCCAGCTTCAACGCCCGAATCGCCCGGGTCAAGGCTTGGTCGATTTCATTGGCGTGGTTGATGTGAAGCACAACCCAACAGCTTAATCGACTCGATGCAATCCAATCGCAGAACTCGGAATCAATTCGATTGGGGATCATCACAGGGAATCGTGTGTGGATTCGCAGACGCTGAACATGTTCGATCGATTCGATTGTGTTTCCAAGTCCCTTGAGACGCTGATTGCCGAGCGACAGAGGATCGCCCCCGGAGAGGATAACTTCGCGGATCGATGGATCGCTGGCGATCAGATCAATTGCTCTCTGCCATTGCTCATTGCTTTTCGGGGATTCGTCATACGGGAAGTGCCGGCGGAAGCAATAACGACAATGAACAGCACATAATCCCGACGCTATCATCAAAACACGCGATGTGTATTTGTGAAGCAACCCCGGGGCGCGTTCCACGTATTCGTCGCCAACAGGATCGCGCTGGTAACCCGGCGTTTGAATGCGCTCCTCGCTGGTTGGGAGGATTTGCAGCAGCAATGGATCCAAAGGATCTCCAGGATTCATCCTTGCGATGAACTCGCGGGGGACGAATAGCGGGAACGGATTTTCCAAATCGACTGGACCGGGGAAGTCCTCTGGGCGAAGCGCTAAACACTCCAGCAACTCTGGAACAGATCGGACTGCATTTTGCATCGATCGTTGCCATGCATGACTTTCGAGATCCTGCACGGATTGTATCCCGGTTCCGCTAGATGCCATCCGCCACATCCGACGCAGACTTTTCGGATCGAGCCTCATTCACGAGGAAAATCACTGCTGCGATTGCAAATGGAACTAAGTAGTAGATGATCCGAAACAAGATCACCGCGCACACGATGGGACCTTTGTTGTCGGCTTCTGGACCTTCGAGAAAAGTCAGAAGGATCGCTTCGAGCAAACCATAACCACCGGGAACGTGAGTGAGAACAGCACAAATCTGTGCGGTCAAGTAGGCGATGAGCACCGTGGAGAAGTTGATCTTGTCAGGGCCGACCACGTCCGGTGGCAACAAGGCGTACAGTGTTGCCGTCGCCAATAAAAAGTCACCAGCGGATACCAACAGTTGCATCGCTGAAAGCCGGACCGGAGGAAGGGACAATGTGTATTCTTTGAAACGAATCGGTCGACGGATCAACGCACAGGAAATCAAGTAGGCGGCAACGCACGACAGGAAAACAATACCCAGCAAATGCTGTGACAACGAGACCTCGCCCCAAAGCTTGGACTCGAACTTGAGCATCTCCACGACATCGGGAGGCAGATGAATGGGCAACGCCAAAAACGAGACCCCTGCAAGTAAGAATAACCCCAACCAGAACGTGATGGAGAGGATGCTCACCAGTGCGATGATCTCAAACGTGGTAAACCCCCACTTGGAATACATTCGGTACCGAACGATGTTCCCACCAAAGAGCCAGCCCAAGACATTTCCGGATGCATATCCGACGATCGCACCCGCCATGATCTTCCGTAAGGGCAAGTCTTTTTTCAGATACCGGATGGCGATCCAATCGTACCCTGTCAGAATCAAGTAGTTAGCCGCGGTGAGCAGGATTGCGACCACGATGTGGCTGGTGGGCAAGATCTCGAAGCCCTGCTGCACCTGAGCCCAGGTCACCCCTTTGAGCTTCTTCGAGACAAACCAAAAGGCGATTGCCATGATCACGAAAACAGCAGTGATCTTGCCCGATTCCCCCAAACGCCCAACGATCGTACGCCCGTAACTGCCACTCGTTCCATCCTGAGTGATCGGCTCGACGGTAGCGAAGTCGTTCGATTCGCTGGAAGCTGATTCTTTGGAGTCCGGTTCGCTCTTGGTCATAGAATCTACTTTTTGGAAGTGAAGTTCACGGAGCCAAAGCTCCGGATTGCTGCCTGCGGTCCGGCAATTCATGAAGTCATGAACTCGAACCGACATCACGCAACATGTTAAGTTACGCAATTTACGTTCAGTTTGGTAGCTCAAACGGAAATGACGGTTTTTCCAACGACGACTGCCGATACGAACAAATAACCTCTTTTCATTGGTATTGGTATAAAAATTATGAGATCGTCTTGTCGGCCTATTCTCACCGCTGTCGGGTTTTTTTTCTCGTCGGCATTAACAATAAATGCATTTGCTCAATCTCGGAGCGAAATCGTGGTTCCTGGAACTGGGGTCCAACTCAAGCAAGTTGGTGACGATTTTGAGGATGAAGACTGGGGGTATGTCCCCAACAATCCCAAGAGCACCGAGGACATCGATGAGAACCAAAGGATGCCGATGGGCAAGTCGCACAACGGGCGTTGGTATGAGGGGGCAAAACGCGGGCATCCGGACATCGTAAAGCGTGTACCGACCCCGCCCGGAGGACTTCCCGGTAGCGAAGGCTCGATGCTAATGCGGTCCCTATTTACGGGGATCCCTAATCGCCCCAGCCACAAGATGCATCAAGACGATTTCATTTGCAACGTCCAGTATCGCCTCGGGGGTACCTTGAAGGTTTCTCAGTCACCGAACATCACCACCCGCGTCTTCATCCCCCCCTTGGATCAATGGGAACGCCGCAATGGCCCCCACTTTGCCTTCCGCGCGGCTGTCGAGACGACGATTATGGAGAATAAAACCAAGTTTCTTTTCTCTAGCAAGACCGAGAAGGATGAGGTTTATTGGCCCGGACTTTTCATTTTGCGCGGAACCAAACAGGTCGATGGTAAAGTTGTCCCGTACGCGTATTTCCGCGTTCGTGCCGATAGGAATGGCGGAGACTTTATGGGGCCAGAGATTCCAGAGACAGGGTGGTGGACGCTCGGATTGTCCTTCACGCCCGATGGATTGGTTCATTACTTCGCACGCCAAGGCATCGAAGAACTTTCTCGCGAGGATTACATCGCTACCGCAATGCCGTACGGTTTCCGATGCGAGGAACTGCGATCGTTCTTCTACAACGTGGTCAACGGCGACAACGGGCGTGACTGGAGCACCGACTGGATCGTCGACGACCCGAAGCTGTATGTGATCCAAAACACTCGTATGGCTAGCAAGAACTGAAGAACTAAAGGCAAAGCCATAACCAGCACTCAAAAAATACTGGGAGGCTAGTAAATATCGCACTCCTTATCACGACTGCGTGCCAGTCTCGCCGCCGCCAAGATCGCTTGGATCATACCTCCTGATTTTGCAACGCCCTGCCAAGCGATATCATGCGCGGTGCCATGCGCGACACTGGTACGGATGATCGGCAAGCCCAATGTGATATTCACTGCTTCGTACATATCGATTAGCTTCAACGCGATGTGCCCTTGGTCGTGATACATCGCTACCACTGCATCGTACTCACCGCGGACCGCCTTGGGCATCAGCGTGTCCACCGGCAACGGCCCTGCGACTCGGATACCTCGTTCCTGGGCCATTTGCACCGCCGGTTCGATTATTCGGATTTCTTCATCTCCGAATCTTCCATGCTCACCACCGTGCGGATTCAGAGCGGCAACTGCGATTCGAGGATGGCCGCTGCCCAACTCATCCACCAAACGCATCGCCTTGCGCAACCGCGAAAAATAGGCGTGAGCCAAGTCGATCTTCTCGGAAATCGCAGCTACCGTCAGGTTGGCGAATACGTCTCGAAGTGCCATGTGCAGTGTGACGTGAACGACACCAAGGCCCGCTGGACCACATCGTTGTGGTTTTTGATCGGGAACGAAGTTGCCAAGGGGGTCCCGATTGCCTTCGCTCTCGTTGGCATGTCCTTGGACGAGAGGGCTCGGCGGTAAATACAACATCATCGCGGATTCATGGGTACCGCAGAGATGAGCCAGCAGCTCCGTGTGACCTGGCCAATCATGCCCAGCCAGTTGCAATGCCTTCTTATGCAGCGGCGCGGTTACGATGGCGTCAAGCGTTCCGTCCAAACAAAGTTGCGTAGCTGCTACCAAGCAGTCGTAGGCTGCTTGCCCGCCACGCGCATCGATCCTCGGCTCGAAGGCCTGATCTGCATCTTCCTTGCCTGTCTCCAAGCATAATAGCGTGCGACGACCTCCCATTCCCTTTCGCAACGACGCTGCAATTGCGTCCTCGCAATTCGTAAAAGATAGGACTTCAACATCCAATCGCATCGCCGATGCTGCCGCCCGAAGCACGTTGGATCGACCGATTGCAATCGGATGACACTCCTTGTCGAGGCTGCATGTTGCAATCGCTCCGACGAGAATCTCAGGGCCGATCCCCGTCGGATCTCCCATGGTGATGCCTATCTTTGGCCTGATCCCCAACTGGGTCATCAATTCTATTTCACCTCCAACTTACTCATCGCAGACATCAACGACCGTTCGATGGCTCCTTCTCCCGAAACACCAACCCAATAATCGACAACTCGTAACTTTGGATCGAGCAGCAAGGTTGTTGGGTAGGAGAACCCTTTTCGACCGAGCAAATTCGCGACTTGAACGCGGGAATACTCGGTCGGATCGCAATAGACGGGAAGTCGTCCATCGATCGATTGCATCACCCGTTTAGTATCGAAATCTAGATCGTCAAGCTTCTCC
>VGZN01000378.1 GCA_016872635.1 Planctomycetota bacterium
ATGACCTCGAACCGCTCTTGGTCAATATCCACGGTGCCACTAATCATTCTGGTAAAGTTCCGAAAAACCTGACCGGATCCCCGGAACGCCAGTTTCGGCTCAAGCAACTCAAGGACGAGATGCGCGAGGCCATCAGCAAAGAGCAATACGAAGTCGCAGGAAAACTTCGAGATAAAATTGCGGCCATCGAAAATGGCCAGACGGACGAGAGCAACGAAGAAACACCTACGGACGCTGCTCCCGATGATGACTTTCAATCGTTCTCCTAGACAGCAACATTCCTTCGACCAAAGCACAAGTTACGAAAAGTGAAGCTCGACGACCTAGCGCAAAAAACCGGCGAATGGATGCGTGGCGATGGCCCCGAATCGGACATCGTCATGAGCAGCCGAATTCGACTCGCAAGAAACCTTGCCGAGTTCCCGTTCGTGCGGAAATGCACCGACAAAGATCGCATCGCGATCGCTGCTGCTGTTCGCCGCGCGATCGATGCGCTCCCGCTCTCCTCCGATACTGAGTACGTCGACGTTGCGAAACTCGGGGACCTCGATCGGCAGTTCCTGATGGAACGTCAACTCATCAGCCACGAATTGAGCGAAACCGAAGGTGCACGAGCGGTCATCCTGGACCCGCAGGAGCGTTTCAGCATTATGGTCAACGAAGAAGACCACTTGCGACTCCAGGTCATGCAAAGCGGATTGGATTTAACCGCTGCATGGAAACGAATGAATGAACTGGACGACCTGCTGGAAAGCAAACTCACTTATGCATTCACCAAAAAACTTGGTTATTTGACCGCATGCCCGACCAACGTCGGCACTGGTCTCCGTGTGAGTGTAATGCTCCACTTGCCTGCCCTCGTCGCCACCAAACAGATCGACAAAGTGTTTCGAGCATTCAACAAAATCAACGTAGCCGTTCGAGGACTCTTCGGCGAAGGGTCCCAATTCATGGGAGACCTCTATCAAGTCAGCAATCAGATGACGCTGGGTAAGAGCGAAGAAACCTTGATGCAGCGGGTCAGCGAAGTCATCCCGCGATTGATCGATTACGAGCGAAAAGCCAGAGAGTTCCTGATCAATGAGAAACGGGACGACCTCAATGATGGAATCAGTCGCGCACTCGGGATTCTCAAGACCGCTAAAAAGATCAGCAGCGAAGAAACCATGCACTACCTCAGCAAGGTACGCATGGGAGTGAACTTGGGACTGATCGACAATGTCCGTATCCCGACTGTCAATAAGCTCTTCATTCACACCCAGCCCGCACACCTCCAAAAGCTATGCGGACAAAAGCTCAGTGTCAGTGCCCGCAACACGGAACGAGCCAACTACCTTCAACAGCACCTCTCAGACTCGGTGGATCCCAAAGCCAACTGACCGCAGTTGCATGGATTGACTGTTCTCCTGTGCTTCTGCTGCTCTGCCGGCGATTCTGCGGCTTTACTTTGGCAATTCCGCCCAATGGTTGCCCCACCAGTGGTACCAACGCATCGTACCCCTGGAGTCGATAGTGACCCGAAGCGCATGGTCTCGAGCGGTCACCCATACCCTTCGGTCGATTCCTGCGTAAGCCTCGACCACTCGTAGCGATGCCGCCTTGGCCGAACCACTGATAATGACAAACTCTGGATCGCACCAATCCACAAGCACTTCGGATTTGGCCGACAACGAACCGTGATGCGGTGCCATCAGTACATCGACATCTGTATTTCTACTCTCGACCAAGCGTTGAGTGCCCGGTGGCTCCAAATCCCCGGGTAACAAAATACTTCTTCCAGCGTACTCAATCAGTAGGCATAGACTTTTGGAGTTATCCGAGGACCTACCGGCCGAAGCCAACTCTCGCGTTGGATGCAGCACGGTTGCATGCCAGGGGCCATCTCCAGCATAAACAAATCCCGCATGTGAACGCTCGATAGCAACCCCGTGTGCACTCGCCTCACGCAATACCTTTTGAAGAGACTCACTTGAATGCGCAACTACAGCGTCTGTGGTGATGAGCACGCGAGGAAAAAAGCGTTTCAACGTTCCAGGCATCGCGTTGTAATGATCGGAGTCGGCATGCGACAACACCAATTTGTCGATCCGAGAATGCCCCAGCGCCCATATTGCATTGACGATGGGCTGATAGCTCCTCTCATGATCCCCCAAACGACCAGCGTCATAGACCCAAACGCTGCCATCCGGCATCTCGATCAATGCGCATGTCCCATGGCCGACATCAACCCATGTCACCGCAAGTGAACCGTCTTCGGTTTGAGGAAAAGCTCGCTGCTTCCATCGAGTGCATGGCTCTAAGACAATACCCATCGCAAACCATAGACCTAACGACCATAGCAACAACCGCCGCGCCGATGCGCGCTTCGTACCTCGCCACAGTGCCAGTACCAAGGCAATCACGTAGAAACCTACCAGCCACCATGCCGGTGGTGGTGCTGCCCAGAAATGCCCCAGCGGTATCGCATCTGCAACCCCAACGAGTTGCTCCACCATCCACAACGATACACCACACAATATCCCCATGAGCCAACCCACAGGAGGGATCCAACCCACCAGAATCAACCCCAGTCCGGAAAGAAGCGCGACCAGCATCGGTAGCCACAGAAGCAGATTCAAGACGACGGCGATCGGGCTGAGAATGTGGAACGAACTCCACACCAAGGGAGCCGATAGAAAACAAACCCAAAAACTGCTGCGCAAGGATTCCCAAGCAAACTGCTTGAAGTGCGCCCAGATGCGCTCTCCAACCGTCCGCTTCGATTCGAGCAACCGCTCCAGTGGCGAAACGCTGGTTCGCATGATTGGGAAGGTGAGTATTAAAACGGCCACAGTCAGAAACGACAACTGCGTTCCTACTTCGAAGGCAATCGCTGTGCGCTGGGTCAGGATGACCAATCCCGCCAATGCGAGCGTATTCAGACTGCTGAACGGCCAACCCATCCATTTGGCTAAGCAGGCAGCAGACAGCATGATGGTCGCCCTGGCCACAGGTGGATTGGCACCGCACAAGAGAGCATATGCTACGCACAGCACTACTGTTCCAAAGAGCACGAGGCCTTGAGGCAATCGGAGAAAAACACCCATCACGAACAAGGACATGGCTACCATCTCAATATGCATTCCGGAAATGGAAAGCATATGGATCGTTCCCGTGGAAAGCAGCTCTTCTTGAAGCTGCCAATCCGCCTGCTCGCGCTGCCCTAAAACCAAGGCCGCCGTCAACGGAGCTTGTCCGAGAATCACATACCGATCCACCAGACAAAGCGAGGACTCGGTCAAACGAGCTAGCCATCGATCGATCCGCATGCTGCCACCGCGCGACACCAACTCCCATTGTGCCGCCGACTCAGCTTTCAACTGTACAGCTACACCCAGCTCAGCGTATCGTTTACGCAGATCGAACTGACCTGGGTTCGATGGCTCAGGGGGTAAACGCCAATACCCATAGATCTCCATCGTATCACCGGGATAGTAGCCTTGGACCTTTTCATCAAGAACGAAATTCCCCACCAAGGATACCGGAAACCACATCCCATCACGGCGGACTTGATGGACCGATAATCGCGTCAACGTCTGCCATTGCTCGGCAGTATCACTGGCAAGGTCATCCATGCCGCCAGCCGCATCCATGCTCGACTTTCGATAGCTGCTTGAGCTTCTCCTGTAACGCAGTGATTCCTCAAGGGTCGCGCGTACCACGATCGGTTGCCATCCTGCGACCCGCTCCTCCTCGGTACCCTGGTTTGCTCCGGCAAGTCGATTCCACTCAGCGAGTTGGCTCGCAACGATACTCATGGAATGATGATGAACCATCGAATAGGCGACCCCAATCCCGAACATCCAAAGCAATGGCATCGATAAAGCGACCCAAATTCTCGGTTGCTGCGAACCGTTGGTGGAACCGCGAGTATCGACCCACTTCACGCAGATCACAACAGCAACCCCGATGCAGAACGCTCCTAGCAACAAGCGATATCCAACTTCAGACGCATCCGTAATCCGAATGCAAAAAAGAGTTACACCCAATAGAACCACCATGGGGTAGTATGCAATCGCCCACATCCAACGACGTCGCCAATGGTCCAACGACCACTTCGCATTCCCAGCTTCAGAGTTCAAAAAACTCTCCATGATGAATACAAATCATTCCCTACGCTCGACTTGGGATGCGACGAAGGTTGGGTGGGCGATACGGTCGGTGTCATCCCTTGCCCAGATCGTTCGACCGCCATCCACCGGAATGCAAACACCCGTGATGAACTCGTGCGAGGAAAGGAAATAGGCTGCTGTCGCTACATGTTCAGGCGTCCCCTGCTTTTTAAGCAAGCTCGATTGTCGTATGCGTTCCGCGGCCTCGTCATGAATCGATTCATCGAGCATGACCGGCCCGGGAAGGATCCCATTCACCCGGATCGAGGGGTTGCGAGTCGCCAATTCGACCGCCATCGTCCGCACCAAGGTTTCGATAGCTCCCTTGCCTACAAAGTAGGCGCTAAAGTCACAGTAGGGTCGCGAGACCGCCCAATCCCCGACCAATGTGATCGATCCGCCGTTCGGCTGCTCAACCATGCGAAGACCCGCGCTTTGCGAGACAACGTAGGCGCCGAGCGTGTTCACCTCGAACTGGCGGCGCACATCATCCACCGTGGTTTCCTCAAGCGGTTTCCAATCCCAAATCGCTGCGCAATGGACCACGGCATCCAATCGTCCAAACTTGGTTCGAATCGTGTCGACTGCACTTTTCATCGCCTCCATGTCACTCACGTCACCAACCGTAAGCAAGCTATCGCCACCGCGGTCCTTGATATCCTGTGCACCTTCCGTCCCCTCGGCAATCGAGTTCCTCGCGTGCAAGGCGACGTCGTATCCGTGCTCTGCAAAATAGATCGCAACCGTTCGACCAACGCGGCGAGCACCGCTACCGGTCACCCACACCACAGGTCGATCCCCACCCACTTCGCTCGTCTTCAACTTATTGCTCAACGTCATCAATCTTTCTCCCGATGCGACTCGCGACCGGCACAACAACCTGATCCGTTCCAACATTTAGCGGCGCGTTGGATCCAGTCCAGCAGCCATTTGGCATGCTGATTTCCAGGTCTCTTCGTCTGCGAATCCTTCGCGATGAAAAATCAATTTCATCCCCGCAACACGGAATTCGATGGCCGCTTCGTCGATCCTAACACTTTCGATCAAACGCGTGGGCAATTTCAGCCAAAAATGAAGATCGCAAGACAAGATCGTGTCTTTATTGAACCACTGTGTTAGCGAGACCGATTCTCCTTGGTTCCCCACGCGTTCCATATTGCCAGCAAAATCCAGCCGCCGATAGCCGATCCCACCCACTGAATGGAATTGC
>VGZN01000379.1 GCA_016872635.1 Planctomycetota bacterium
ATTTGCCGGCAACGCAATTTTCGCGGCGGTCTACTACAGCACACAGCGACTATGCAAGTGCAGTATGTGGAGTTGGACTTTGGGACGTCTCCACTTTTGGGGCTGGCAAGCGATCATCGTAGCGGCGGCGGTCACGCTCCCATTGGGTATCACGCAGAGCAAAGAGTACGCGGAACTGGAATGGCCGATCGATTTGGCGATCGCGGTCGTTTGGCTCTTGTTCTTTGGCGTGAACTTCATGATGACCCTACTGACCCGTCGCGAACGCCATTTGTACGTGGCGCTCTGGTTCTACATCGCGACCATTGTCACCGTCACGATCCTGCACGTATTTAACAATTTGGTGGTACCCACGGGTTGGGGCAAGAGTTACTCAGTCTACGCAGGGGTTCAAGATGCATTGATGCAGTGGTGGTACGGGCACAATGCGGTCGCCTTTTTTCTGACCACTCCGTTTCTCGGCTTGATGTACTACTTCCTGCCGAAGGCTGCCGATCGACCTGTCTTCAGTTACAAACTCAGCATCATTCACTTTTGGTCACTAGTCTTTATCTACATCTGGGCAGGCCCGCACCATCTCCACTACACGGCATTGCCGGAATGGGCCAGCACCTTTGGGATGCTCTTCAGCGTGATGCTTTGGATGCCATCCTGGGGCGGAATGATCAACGGCCTTTTGACGTTGAGAGGTGCTTGGCACAAGGTCACCACCGATCCGGTTCTCAAATTCTTTGTGGTTGGGATCACGTTCTATGGAATGGCAACTTTCGAAGGCCCCATGCTCTCGATCAAGAGTGTCAATGCTCTGTCGCACTATACCGACTGGACCATCGCCCACGTTCACTCGGGTGCGCTAGGCTGGAATGGTTTCATGACCTTTGGAATGATTTACTGGTTGCTCCCCCGGTTGTATCAAACCAAGCTCTGGAGCACCAAGATGGCCGAATGGCACTTTTGGATTGGCACGATCGCCATCCTCCTCTACATCATCCCGATCTATGCGGCCGGAATCACGCAAGGCCTCATGTGGCGGGCTCTCAAGCCGAACGGTGACTTGATGTACAACTTTTTGGAAACCGTTCAGCAGATCGTTCCGTTCTGGTGGGCTCGCGTTGGTGCCGGATCGCTCTACGTGGTCGGTGTATTGATGCTCGCTTTCAATGCCGTGATGACCTGGATGTCGCGACCGGCCAAGTACGATGTGCCTGTCTACTCCGCCCCCCGACTCCCACGGACCTACGTTGATCCGTCCATTCCAAAGAGCAATTTGGCAGGGACACCTGTCCTGGAGTTGGCGACCAAGCTGGATACCGTGACACACATGGATTGGCACCGCCGATGGGAGCGACTGCCTGTTCGCTTCACGATCTTTACCACGCTGGCCGTGTTGTTGGCCAGTGCGCTAGAGTTGATCCCGATGTTCTTGATCCGTAGCAATATTCCCACGATCGCCACAGTCAAGCCTTACACGCCACTGGAATTAGCAGGCCGCGATATCTACGTCTCCGAAGGCTGCTACAACTGCCATTCACAAATGATTCGGCCAATGGTCGCGGAGAAGCTGATGTACGGTGAGTTCAGCAAGGCGGGCGAGTCGGTTTACGATCATCCTTTCCAATGGGGATCTCGCCGCATTGGGCCTGATTTGGCTCGGATCGGAATCACTCAGCAAAGCGGCTTGTGGCATTGGCGTCACTTCGAGAACCCGGGTTACATTTCCGAGGGCTCCGTCATGCCTAGCTACAGGCACTTGCTCGAAGAAAAATTGAACTACAACGAAATCGGAAAACGAGTTCGTGCCGCCCAGTTCCTCGGAGCGACCTATGCTTTCGATCCGAAGGACTCGGCGGATGTTGCAAGGAAGCAAGCTGAAAAAGTGGCTGCGGAAATCGTTACCCAAGGTGGCCCGGTTGAGTACAACGGGCACCTCACCAAAGACTCAACGGCTATCGCGTTGATCGCATACCTCCAGCGAGTTGGTACTGACCTGTTCAAAACGGAGGAGCCAGCGGCACAGAGCTCGCCGGAATCACCCGCCTCGGCAACGACCGAGGCAACGACCGAGGCAACGGCAGAGCTCAGTGCAGTGGACGATGAGCAATCCGGGGCCCAATAACTAACACCGTTCGAGGGCCTGCCGAGTCGGGCAACGCGACGTCCGAGAGATATTTGTGCGATGTCTCAGAGATGGCGCACACAGTGATTACCAAAACAGTGCAACCAACACCAAGGTTTTGAAAGTGAATCGATGTTAAAAGATGTGGTTTCCTGGCTAGACTATTCGTTCTTCGACGAAGTCGCCCTCATCATCTTTGCCGTCTGCTTCATCGCAATCGTCGCTTGGGCAATGTCCCTGCAAAAAGAAACAACCCACAAATACGGTTCGATCCCGCTCTCCGATGATGTGGTCGATCCGAAAGTAAACCGAAATAGTCAACCCACCAACGCTGGGAGAAATACACGATGAGTTCCACCACCGATCCTAATCCAAACAACGTCCCACTCGGACATGCCTACGATGGCGTCCGCGTATACGATAACCCTTTGCCCGGGTGGTGGAAGCGGCTCTTCGTCATCACAGTCGTCATCGCTCCGTTCTATCTCCTGTACTTCCATGTGGGAGCACCTGGCCGTTCGCTTCAGGAACAGTTCCAAGTGGCCATGGACGAAAACCAGCGCAAAAAGTACGCGGACCTACCTCCCTTGACTGCTGACGCAGCCACACTGATGAAATTCAAGGACGATGCCAAATGGACAGAGGTGGGTAAGGCTATATTCAAAACCAACTGCGTATCATGCCACGGGGCGGAAGGAGCAGGCGTGATCGGTCCCAATTTGTGCGATGAAAATTACAAACACATCAAGAAGATCACCGATATCACCAAGGTGATCAACGAAGGGGTCGCAGGTGGTGCTATGCCGGCTTGGTCAACCCGAATCCCCAACAAGAACGACATCATCATGCTGTCAGCGTACGTCGCAAGCCTGCGTGGAAGCAATCCCGCCAAGCCTAAAGGTCCAGATGGCAGCCCTATTGCTCCTTGGTCTGCCGAAGAATAAGTACTTCGCTCCTGCGTGCATCCGGACTGAAGATAGATCGAATCAGAATCCATCGCAAAGCGATCGTTCACTGCGAATACGTGTTCGTATTCAGCGCCGCGGGTTTTAGTGTTATTCGATCCAAACGATATTAGCGGTGTCTTTAATCATCGTCGCGGAAATCGCTCCATCGGATGCCGAGCTTTCTCATTTTGGCTCGTAGCGTGTGGGGATTGATGTTCAGCTGTTGTGCGGCTCCTCGTTTCCCTTCGATTTGTCCTTTCGCCAAAATCAAAGCACGTTCGATGTGGCGCCGGATCGCTTCGTTCAATGAATCAACGCGGGTGTCCGACGTCGAGATCGCGGGAGAAACGGGCGCTGCAAGGCGAGAGGCGGGTGTTTCGGGGATCACTTCGTAGAAGGTAGGTTCGTCCGACTCGGGAACCGCAGGGGTGAAACGCTGCGTCAATCCGATCCCGAGGGCCGTTGCAATATCCAATTTCACCCCACGACCTAAAATCACCGCGCGATCGATGACCGCTTGAAGCTCGCGGATATTACCTGGCCAGTGGTATTCCAGCAACCGATCGATATCGCTGATACTCAGTTCCACATAAGGAAAACCGAAGCTTGCGGCAGCTTTGCGCACAAAGTGCTTGGCGAGGGCGGGAATGTCTCCGAGCCGTTCGCACAACCGCGGCAACAAGATCGGAAACATATTGATGCGGTACCATAAGTCTTCGCGGAACGTTTTTCCATGGACCATGGTGGCAAGATCTCGGTGGGTTGCAGCAACGATACGCACGTCGACATGGATGGTTTCCTGTCCGCCAACGCGTTCGATATGATGTTCCTGCAGTACTCGCAGTAATCGGACTTGAGCTGCGAGTGGAAGCTCTCCAATCTCGTCGAGAAATAATGTTCCACCATCTGCTCGCTCGAACCATCCTTTGCGTTGGTCCGATGCACCGGTAAAGCTACCTCGCTCATGTCCGAAGAGTTGCGAATCGATCAGCTCCGGCGGAATCGCGCCGCAGTTCACTCGGAGGAAAGGTTTTGAGGCCCTTGGCGATCGGGTGTGAATTGCTCGAGCGACGACTTCTTTTCCCGTCCCGGTATCCCCCAGGATCAAGACGGGGACGTCGGAGGAAGCAACCAGTTGAACCCGTTCCATGACCGCCTTTAATCCCGATTCGGCGCCGACGATCATCTGCCGAAGTGTTTTAGTGTCCTCGTTGATCGCCAGGGTGTTGCTGGCAGCGATAGCGTTGGCATGCGATGATGGGGCCGATGAAGTCGAGTTGGACGAATTTCGGTCGAGGAGCAACCACAATGGATGAGTCCATTGCTGAAGCCATTGAATTTGTTCATTGCGCAGCGATCGGCCGTGCGAAATTTCAAAGACGATCGCGCCGATCGCTGATCCAGTGGGAAGCGAATCGCCTCGTTCCCGCCATGCGAGCGGAGACTTTAAAACTCCTGCGATTGCGGCACCGGTTACTTCCTCTGGGACCAAGAACGCTAATTTCCCAGATCGCTTAGGGCTAGCTTGCTTTAAAAGCTCCCCTGTCGCTATCCACTTGTTCAACTCATTCCACTTCGCTTCCGAGCACGATCGACGCTCGGAATCCACGGATGCGTTGCAACCGATCGCGTTGCTGTTAGATGCTTGGACGCGCGCTCGTTGAACCAGTTCGGTGGTTGCGGGTTCCCATTCGACGAGAGTCAAACTTTCCACTGGGATCCTTTCCCGAATCCAACGTAGCAGCTCTGCAAAGGTCTCAGAGGTCCATGGGGAACAGCTAGCCAGCTTCCAGCCTTCGATGAGGTCGTGGAGTTCAGGAGTCTGCTGATCTGGAAAATCGCTCATGGAATCAAGCTCAGAGGAGGCAGGTCCTGTGGTTGGGCTGGTTGGGATCGGTGGATTCATTAGTCGAGGGGAAAGCGTCAGCCTACCAAGTAGCGAAATCCGCACCACAGCTTACGACACGGGAATCCATCGTATTACACGGCTACCTGTTTTCGGTGCTGGTGTAGCCGTGATATTTAATAGATTTATTGCGAGCAAACCGTTTTCTTTGCTGGTTTTTGCTGTGAAAATGACGGCCGCGCGGAGGATTGGTCTTGGCCCGACAATTGCGGAGTATTGCGATTCGACGTTAGCTTTCTTGGCGTTGCTGAGGTTTTGTTCGCGAAACCGCGACGAACTTGGCGAGCGGGCGGATCTTGGCGAGCGGGCGCGGAAGTGTTTGGTGCAAGTTGTCGGAATGGACATGGGGTTGCGATGAATCGTTCAGGAAGAGTTTGGGTGGGGT
>VGZN01000380.1 GCA_016872635.1 Planctomycetota bacterium
GGTATTGCATTCTCAGGCCTACGACAAGCCGACAACATCGGCTATTTGATACCCATTTCTGAACTGCGGCTGTTTTTAGACGATGTCGCGGATGGCAGGTACGATGGCAAAGGGACCGTATGGGATACGCTCCAGACAGTCGAGAACCCGGCTGTTCGGGATTGGCTCGGATTGCCGAAATCCACAGGTGGTCTGATGGTTTCCACATTGCAAACCATGGAAAAAGATTATCCGCTGGCCGTAGGTGACGTCGTCACGAAAATCGGGGACGCGCCGATCGATTCCAAGGGGTTCGTCAAGGTGGGTGATTCCTTGAACTTGTTCTTTGGTTATCTCGTTCCAAGCACCGCCGTGGACGGAAAACTTCCATTAACAATCTGGAGACGCGGAGAGGAAAGCGTTGTTCAAGTGCCAATGACTAGCATTAAGAAGGTACCCTTGCTGTATCGTCCACTCGATGGACAGTATCCTCGCTTCGCTATATTCGGACCACTTACGTTCGAAGCCGTATCGGCGGAATTGGTCATGGGAATTATCCAGGGGCAAGGAAACGTCCCGTTGCTAGCTGCCAAAGCAAGTCCACTCCTCAAGGGTACCTCCGCATGGCGAGATTTCGAGGATCAAGAAATTGTGATAGTACCAGCGATGCCTTTCGCCCACAAACTGATGAAGGGCTACTCGCCACCCGTTCTCAGCACCGTCAAAGAAATCAACGGAATACCCGTTAGAAATCTTACGCACCTGGTGGAGATCCTTCGTGATTCCGACGATGAGTTCCTGCGATTCCAATTTGCCGATCGAGGAGCAGAATTGATGATCTTCAATCGCAAAGAATTTCTCGGTGCTACCGATGAAATACTTACTGACAACAACATTCGCAAACAGTTTTCTGACGACCTTGAGGAAGTTTGGCGAAAAAAGTAAGCCCATCCGTCGCGTATTGCAGAGCGATCCGCGACGTTAGGGTTGCTCCGATCCCATCGCCGACCGTCGAGTGAAACCAGCGCTAATTCCTCGTGTAGGATCCGCCAAAAAGATATCGTGAATCTTTTGGTTTGCACACGGTATCTCCTGCGATCCGGAACAATCGGTGTTCACTGGGTAGCTATAGTCAACATCATTGACTCGATCCCGATGAAACTCGATAGCATAAGCCGCTCCGATGCCCCCCTTTGCCGTACGATCATATCCAATGGCCGGAATCGTCGCGGGGATGAACCAGTTTACCCGACCATCGGCAACGGCCAGGTATGGCGAACGAGTGAGCGAATTCAACGCTCTCCGCCAGGGATCGACAGGCCACATACAGAATCCTACGAAGACCATCGAAACGATGACGGCAACTGTTTCACGGCTCCTGAAACGATCGATTCGAATGCCGTTCGATGAGGTCAGAGGCAATCGCTTCATGAGATCGATCACGAGCAGCTGTCCGATCCAACTCCACCCTAGAATCAACATCCCAAACCCAAATCTCGGGTTCGGGGCGGAGTACAGCATGTACAGCGCACCGAGCAACCCAATACCCGGTATTACCATGTCTCGATCTGAAAGCAATCGACCTTTCGACTGCTTGGCCATCAGCAGTAGTGCAAGAGCATTTCCCAAGGCGGCTGCGATGAAGAGAAATCCCTTACTTGACCGGACCCAAACCTGAAGCCACTGCGACTCAGTCTTATCGTCAGGTATTGGCCCACCCCATCTTGCCCAGCTGCGGATTTCCTCGCTGACTTCCCGCGTCGTGCTAGAGTCTAGCCCCCACGGGACATCGCATTGCAGGGCAGGGATTGGAAAGACGAGGTTACCGGTCTGACGCCACGATGTACCTACCAATGCAGCGGTCGCTGCAAGTCCGACGATAGCCGCTACTGCACACACAGACTTTCGTTCCTCTCTGGATCGAAGCAAGGCATCGATGCAAACCATCAACGCGACCGGTGCGGCGGATAGCTTTACCAACGGCAGTAGAACAGCCGCCACAAGACTCGCAAAACTCCATGTCCGCTGTTCATCATGCAGATGCAGGATTGAGCCAGCAATAGATACCGTAGCGACGTTCACCAGAAAATCGGGTGCCGCTGACGCTGGATCCAGGAATAGCAAATGCATCAACAGCACCATGAGGAGACCGCTGCATAAAAAAACGTCCCTCCTCACGGTATGCCCCCGCGTTATTGCTCCAATGCAGGACGTGATTTGCAAAAGTGCAAGAAATAATGCGGTTGAGTTTACGACCGTCGCCGATCGGTGAGGGAGGATACTCTCAAGCGGTGCTGCCATCGCAAATGCTGAGCTGATAAAACCCAGTCGGTAGTGGAGCAACGCAACTCCTCGTACAGACCCAAATTGTGCATACCACTGTGTCGATTGATGGTGATAAAGAAGCGTATCGTAGTTGCATGGAGCTTGCGAACCATAAACAACCACACCGATCAGAATCAGCAGAATGCTTATCCAACCCACTTGTTGATTGACGTGATGGATTGTTGCGTGAAGACGACTTTTGACTTTTTGACTCAGTAGTGCAATCAAACTGAGACAACCTGCTAGGGTCAGCCAAATCCAGAGGTTCACCGGCACGAAGAGACTGATCAGTAACAGCAATACCGACTGCAGTAATAAGCCTGCCCATAGCACATCGAAGTCCTCAGACGTACCGCGAGGCTTGATCCGGAAAAAAACGGACTCCAGCACCGTATAGAGCAAAACCGAGACGATCAAAATCGCTGGTATGGCAAGGCACAGGATTAACATCGATATTTCCGCACGACTCTAGGCGTTCGGGAGTTCATGGCCGCCACGCTTCGCTTCCAATTTTCGGATACGATAGTTCGTGTCCTCGATGATCGAGCGGGTCGAGTTCATGAGGTCCGCCAGAATCCCAGTCATGATCATCTGGAAGCCCGCGATTAATAGGACTGCAGCTAGAATCAAAGATTGAACGTGAGAATCACTCTCGGAAGGAACAAAGAAAAAGAAATAAAGAAACCGAACTCCTAGCAATGCGCCTAGGAACAGGGATATCAGGCCAGCGATGGTAAACAGAACCAATGCACGGTAGGAAGCATAGACTCGCACCATGATTCCAATCGATCGACTGATAAACGTCCAGATGCTCGAGAACAATCGCGACTCACGTAATTTTTCATTCGTACGAATCGGAACCACCTTCGTGACAATCTTCCGACGACCCGCTTGAATCACATGGTCGACCGTATGATCGAAACTCGTTGAATTCACCAGCCTGAGGGCAGCTTCGCGACTGTACGCACGAAACCCACTTGCAACATCGGAAACCTCGATCCCAGCGAGGAAACTGACCACTCGACTGCCCAGTGACTGTAGATTGCGTTTCAGCCATGAAAAGTGGGCAACGGTCGCGCATTGCCTGTCGCCAATGACGATGTCCGCTCGGTGCGCAAGAATGGGTGCAATCAATTTTGGAATATCCGCACCGCAATACTGATTGTCCCCATCAGTGTTGACGATGATGTCTGCGCCGACGCTCAAGCTGTAATCGAAACCCGCGGCAAATGCGTAGCCCAAGCCTCGGTTTCCCGTGAAGAAAACAATATGCTCCACGCCTGCAGCACGCGCAATCTCAACGGTGCGGTCAGTACAGCCATCATCTATCACCAGTATTTCTACCGAGTCCACCCCTGGAATGGTCCGCGGAATATCGCGTAGGGTAGCGGGTAATGTCGCTTCCTCATTCAAACAGGGGATTTGGATCAATAATTTCATGGACAAGACCACGCGTTGACGGGCACGGAGTTCATCCTTTTAAGCTAATCGCTGCTTAAACCCAGTCAATTTTGAAGCACTTCTTTCAACCAATCGCATTCCCACCCTACGGTATAACCCTTTCATTCGAACCAGCCGCACCTCTCTATCTTTGTACTCGCCAACACGAGAATACCACCAACACTTCGATCGGTCCTAACAACCAGAGATTAAAACGCCCGATGCCACCGTACATTCTGCAAATGCTCGCCACTAACGATCCTTCGCTCGATCGAAATCGAATGTACCTCCAGCCATCGAAAAGCAGATTATCAGAGGGTCTGCTGGAGCCCCCTTTTGTTATAACGGAAGCGAAAACCAAACTCCCCGAGCGACGAACACTTGTACGTGAACCCTATTGACGAAACCTCGTCCTCGGCGAGGGGTTACCAATTTGTGGGACACGGTATCTTTTAACCATGGTAACGCCTACGACCCGATGCCATAATGACGAAAACCAAGGAGAATAGGACTATGACAACAACATGCATTTGTACTTTTATAGCATCCCTGAGCCTTGTCGCCCTCACTGGACCGTTGCTAACGAAATCCTGTTCCCAAGATCCAAAGGACAGCTTGGACGCGCCCCTTGAAACATCACAGACGGGGGTTGTTAGCAATCGCCCAAAAAAAGCGACTTTGATCAAAATTACCGCAGATGAGGCCAATGCGCTAGTTCAAAAGGCGACGATGAAGATGGGCCTCGATCTGGATTTCGTCCGTGAGATCGACCCCGGCGTTGCTTCCATTCTCGCCAGGGCCCCTGGAGTGCTATCTCTCAATGGATTGAAGGAAATCGATTTCGATACGGCGGTGGCTCTGACCACGAATACCGATCGTGCGATTCGGCTAAATGGAATTACTGAACTGTCCCCATCCGTCGCCGGGGTCCTCGCCAAGACGACATTTCTCGAACTCAATCAATTGCAGCCGTCCGTTGAGGTTCTGGAAGCACTGAGTCCATTCAAAGGCATCCTTAAACTCAATGCGGTCCAGGAATTAGATGCCCCGTCAGCAGCACATCTTGCAAAGAACGGGATTAGTTTGTCCCTCGATGGACTGAAATCCATGACTCCCGATGTCGCTCGGGAACTTGCTCGTTCAAAAGCGAAAATCTCACTCAATCAATTGGAGAAAGTATCCGACGAAGCTGCCGAGGAGATTTCCAAACACCAAGGTGGCTTGCTAATGAGCGGCCTTCGAAACCTCCACAGTATCCAGCTTGCAAAAACACTTGCACTGCAACAGTCTGGCGCAGAACTCTTGCGGCTTGAGGACACCTCCATCGAGTGCCTCCAAGCGCTGGTTGGTGGCAGCAGTCGCGTTTCGTTGGGGCTTACCCAATTGAGTGACGAACAAGCACGCGTACTTTCTGAGTGCACCACGGACTTAACGTTACCCCGTATACACAAGCTTTCCGCGATGCAAATCGATAACCTCCTTCACGTGAGACGCAAGCTTGTCCTGCCGGGACTTCGCGAGTTGTCGAATGTCGATTTAGCAAAACGTCTCTCAGACAATTCACCGCGAATGCTCGATCTCCGGCAATTGGAGTCGATCGATGAAGA
>VGZN01000381.1 GCA_016872635.1 Planctomycetota bacterium
CGGACCGAAAGAAGGTATCGAGAGCCAAGCGAATCATTGCCGCTAAGCAAAAACGCGAGCGCGCCGACAGCTCAACCGGCTGACCCGCCACCTGTCCGTGGTGAACGCTTACGATTGGCGTGGGTTGGGTGAGTTCCAACCCGGCCATTGCATGCAATCTCGCGATGGTCTGGTAACCGTCATTGCAGTCGAGTTTTTAGCAGATGCTGCACCGGTTTATAACTTCGAAGTCGCTGGTGAACATGTCTACGAAATCACCGAACTCGGCATTCTGGTGCACAATGCGGATGGATTTGATTGCCAAAGATACCTTGAGTTGCTGAGAAAACGGACCACGAATACTCTTACATTGGCCGCCGAACGCAAGGAATATCTCGACCTTGTTAAACAATTAAAGAATGAGGATTGGGGTTCATATTTACGAGGTCTTATCGGCGGTCCTCCCGACGATATGATTCGTGCTCACGCACACCATATCCTCTTCAAGAGTGGTCTCGGATTGAATCAGCAAAAGTTAGTAGTAGAAGGGATGGAGATATTACTAAAATACGATATCGATCCTGTGTATGGCCTTAACAACCTTGTCTGGGCCCCAAATATTTCTGGACAGCATGGAATTGATGCATTAACACGTGTCGTCACGCGTCTCCGAAACGCTGACAATAGCGGCGGAGGATTTGATGCAATCAAGAATGCTCTCGAGGAACTTGGTCAAACAGCAGCAAACATCAAAAGGTATTGATAAGTGAAATGAAGTTCAATCTGCAAATTTGGCAAGCCATCAATAAATCGCTATACGGAGGCGATTTTGCTGCATGCTGTGCATTGCTGGATGCGCATCCGGAGTTTATTCACGAAGACAACGAGCGTGAGAATTTGCTTCACACTGCCGCGAGCCGCGGTAGTCATGAAGTTGTTGAGTTTCTAATATCTCGTGGTGCTAATGTAAACCACTACCTAGATGTGGGTGGCTGTCCGCTAGACTGTGCTGCCCGAAAAGGGCACATTGAAATTGCGAAGGTTTTGATTGCGGCAGGCGCAAATATCTCAGATTGCTCCATGAATCAAAATCCGTTGTTTTCTGCGATTTACGGCAATCAACCAGATTTCGTCAAGTATTTACTGGATTTAGGATTTGATCCGCATATACGATATCGCCTAGCAGACGGCAGTTTTATGAATGCTTATCGGTATGCTCGAATGCACGATCGTCCAGAAATTGAGAAGATACTTGTCGATTTCGGTTGCAAAATGCCGCCAGACGAACAACTGGCCCTCGAGACGTCGAAGCAAACTCTTACTGAATTGCATCAAAAAGAAATCGTGGCATTTTTATCAAAGCGTTTTGGTAACCCGGACGAATTGTACATGCATGAACTCTTGCCAGTCTTCGAAGGTGTAGCGGTCTCAATTGGCGTGATTCGTCCCAATGAGATTCATCCGTACTTGGTGTTGTTTACCGTTGGCATGAGTGATCTGCCGATGACGGTTCCAGCAGGGCAGGAGGACTGGCGATATGCAGAGTTAGTCATTCATCTGCCAGCGGATTGGCCTCACCCTCGCGATGTTGGCCCAGACAGTCCGTGGCTTTGGCCGGTCCAATGGCTGCGAAAGATGGCCTACTACCCGCACCTGAACAAAACTTGGCTCGGAAGGCCAGCTGCGATCGTTTCGAGTGACGAACCGCCAAAGCCCTTGGGGGCGAATACGGATCAAACGTGTTTACTAATGGTCCCAGACTTTGCCAACCTTGGCGATCCACTCCAACGTGGCGATGGCACAAAAGTCCACTTTTTTACGGTTGTTCCGCTTCACACAGCGGAGCGAGACTACGAGCTTAAGAATGGCATGAAGGCCTTTTTTGAACAGTTCATCGAGCACAAGGTTCCCATGACGGTCGACGTCAATCGCGAGAGTTTCTGTTCGACAAAAAAAACATAAATTCGCTCAAACTTGCGAATAGGTCCTTACCAATGCCACGGCAGAGTCTAGCCGCTCTGTCGGTAGTTCAAGCTGCACGGCAAGTTGCGCTATTGTGTTTCTAGGTTTGGCCCGCAGTTGTTCAAAATCAATCGATATATGCGGTAAGGTTGCGAGGAAATGGTCGCGACTGCTAATCAAGTCTTGTACCGCATTCACCCGATCGCCACGCGGCCACCAATGACTTCCGTCGGGGTAGGTTGTCCGAGTCCAAGACCGATGAATCGCTTCAGGTGGTCGAATCACGGAAATCGCCGTAAATGCGATCTGGCCTTCAAACGACCAAGCATCTCTCAGTTCGGGAGCCAGTTTGCAGAAGACTGGATGCTTCCCCCCTATGGCCAACGCATTCGCACCGGACGCGTGTGGATACGACGCCACAAGCCAATCTCTGAGGAGCCGAACACGATCTTCGTAGCTTCCATAATATTTCCAAATACCTTCGCGTTCATCGAAGCATTGCATCACTTTCTCACGCAATGTTACATCTTCGTAGGTGCAATAACCTGTCTTGGCATCGACAAAATCATGTCCGACATAGACTCCAAGCTCAGCCAGTATTCCCGTTACAAGAGAAGTTCCGCCGCGCCATGGTCCAAAAACAGCAATCGCTCTTTTTATGGAGCCAAGATTTTCAATGGTCGACATGCTATTCTCGACTGTTAAGCGGTAAAACGGCATTTAACGTGAGCGTACACCAGCCGATCTTAGATTTTTCCGACCTGGCTAGGATTCGTCGGTTAGGTTTTTGCGTTCGATCAACGATTCTCCTCGTACGCAAAGGATCTTCACGATGTCGCGGCCAACGCAATCTACCAAAGCCCAAACCTGGAAACAACATTTCGCTGATTTCGAGCGATCTGAACTCACCGTCGCTCAGTTCTGCCATTCCATTGGTTGCTCCATTGCTACCTTTTATCACTGGAAGCGTAAGCTCGCCGAGAGCAACGATAAGGTCGCCTTCCTGCGAGTCCAGACCACCGATGCACAGTCGACTGCCATTGAGATCAAGCTCCCAAGCGGCGTTACTCTTCGCGTCCCCTTAAGCGCAATCGGCTCCATCGCGGATATCCTCGAACAAGTTGCGTAGTCACGATGCTCGCCCTCAGCCCTTCGGTTCCCATCTACTTGCACTGCGAGCCCATCGATATGCGCAAGAGCTACGACGGTCTCTACGGTATCATCAAGAATGACTTTCAGCGCGATGTGCGCGATGGCGGCCTATTCATGTTCCTCAATCAGCGCCGCAATCGTATCAAGCTTCTGTACTGGGATACCGATGGCATCGCGATCTGGATGAAGCGACTCGAACGCGGTTGCTTTCAACGCCCCGTGCGCAGCGCCGATGGCAAGCATGTCTTCATCTCGCCTGCAGAGCTTCAGTGGATCCTGACCGGCATTGAACTGGACTCGGTGCGCAAGCGAAAACGCTACGTTACGCCCAAGTCTCTCGCCTCGTAAACGAGCCACGTTCATGCTGTCGAAAATCCTCCTCTTTTTTCTCGTTTTCTGGGCTTGCCCCTGCTGCGATTTCCACCCGTCGCGCTATAGTTCCAGCATGCAAGACGCGAACGAATTACCCGAAGACTTGAGCACCGCAAAGGAAGTGATCCTGGTGCAATCGAATGTCTTGGTAAAGCAGAAGACGGAGATCGACGCTCTCAAAAAAGAACGCGAGGAACTTCTCGCCGAGATCCGCTTCCTGCGTTCTGGTAAGAAGCGTGAGAAGTTTATCAACGCCGATCAGATGCTCTTGGAACTCGGTGAGGACAAGGAACTGCAAGAGGCATTGGAAGCCGCTAAAAAGGAAGCAGAAGCTGAGATCGAGCGCATCACGTACACGCGAAAGAAGCCATCGTGCGAGAAGAAGCCTGCGTCGGACAAGTTCCCAGCTCACTTGCCTCGCGAAGTAGTTGAAGTTGCGATCCCCGAAGCGTTCCAAAAGCTTGTCGACTCAGGCGAGTTGATCATCAAGCGTTATGAAACGACCGAAGCCTTGAAGCAGATTCCTGCTTCCCTGGTCGTGATCCAGTACAAGAAGCCAGTCCTGGCGTACGCCAATAACCCGGAGAAAGAGTTGAAGGTCGAGGAAGAAGCGAATCTTGGGGAAAAGGGACGTTACCATCCATCGGTTGCCGCCAAAGTGGTTCATGGCAAGTTCGGTCTGCATCTTCCTTACTATCGCCTCCAAGATATGTTCGGTTCCTCGGGTTGGACTCCTAGCCGATCCACGTTGGACTACCTAGTGGAAATGGCTAGTGAGGTTACCGAGCCCTTGATAAAGACCATGCGGTCTGGGCTGATGACAGCCAACTGCCTGGGGCTCGACGATACGCACGTCAAACTCATCATGCCCAAGGATATCCCAGACATTCCTGAGGCGGAGCAGGACGCAATCACACAGCGTCTGATCGCGAAGATGAAGGAGGCCAAGAAAGAAGGCAAGGACAGTTTGGATGCCAAGATGTGGGGCTACTCGAGCTTCGATCCCAGCGTGCCGTATGACTTGTTCGACTTCCGGGTCTCTCGGCACCGGGATGGGCCCGATGAGTTCTTGTCTGAGTATTCGGGACATGTGATGGCGGACTGTTATTCAGGAAACATGAGTGTGATTCTGGCGCCAGGGTCGAAAATGACTCGTATGGCGTGCTGGTCGCATGCACGCCGCCATGTGTATGAACATCAGGACTATGACAAAAATGTCTCTGCGCTCCCCCTCGCGCTGATGAATCAGCTTTACGATATCGAGCGTAGGGCCTCGCAGTGGAGCGACGAAGCGCGTGGTGAGTTGCGTGCCAAAGAATCACGCATGATCCTCGATCGGTTGAAGGAATGGCTCGATGGCCCAGTGGCTGGAAGTATCTTGCCTGCGAGCAAGCTGGGAGGTGCGTTGAACTACCTTCGAAATCACTGGGATGCGTTGTGCGTGTATGTTACGGATGGCCGCCTGCCGATCGACAACAATCAGGTCGAGAGGCTGATGAAGCGGATCGCGATTGGCCGCAAGAACTGGCTGTTCATTGGCAGCGTGCGAGCGGGGATTCGCAATGCGGGACTGATGAGCTTAGTTGCCAGCGCGCAGCGTCAGGAGATCGATATAGGAATGTACTTGGAGAGTGCGATCACGCACCTGTTGCGTGGTACGGCGCGTCTCGAGGAATTATTGCCGGATCGTTGGAAGGTGAATCATCCCGAAGCGGTCCGTACCTATCGAGAGCAGGAGCGCCGGGACAAGGCCGACATGGCCACGGTCCAAGCAGCGCGGCGCCGAATCCGGCAGCAACTCCGCAAGTCGAAATAGCTCACAGACGCACTTGATTCAAGCCGCTTTGATAAATTCCCGCCAGGGTGCGTGTACGCTCAC
>VGZN01000382.1 GCA_016872635.1 Planctomycetota bacterium
CATCGCGATCGGGAGGCATCGTTTTCTCAGGGTCGATTCCGGTTATCCGGTGGATCAAAGGACTCGACTCGCTATTTCCGACCCGAATACTAGGTCCACTCTCTCCACCTTCGATGGATTGAATGCGGGTAGCCAACGACAAGCCCCCTTGATCAAGTCCGGGCCCATGACAGTCGTAGCAAAACCTCGCCAAAAGGGGCTTAATATCAGTTGCAAAGTCAACCTCTCGATCGGACGGAGGTGGCAAATGGGGGGCAATTTTGACGGAGTCGTAATGCGCACGAACCCGATCGTCGCTGAGCGCATGCGAATAAATCGCAACGGAGGACAAGGTACCGCTGAAGTACTGGCCTCCTCTTTCCAGGGTATCTCCTCCAACCTGAATCGGTCGTTCATTGACGATCGAGCCAGCGTTATCTCGTGCTCGATCTGCTACTTTCCCGTCGACATACAAAACATTCTCACCCTTTTCCGTTCGCGTCCACACGAGATGATGGAAGCGTCCGTCGTTGAGCCCTGGCGGTGATGCCAATACAACATCGCCACCACCCGATGGCCCAACGCCGACGAGAATCCGGCCTTCGTTAACTCCTTCGTTCAAACTCCCGCCGATGATTCCCCAATCGCTTGATGCCCAACCGCTAGTGAACTTGCTCACTAAGGTCGCACTTCCAGGCCAATACTTTGCATACCACGATTGCTCGCTGCGAAACCAGAGTTCGACCGATACATTTGGACTACGGAATCCGATCGATCCTTCCAGTTCCACGAAACCCTTTTCAGCCACATCAAAGACAGCAACGCTTCCAACAATGTCATCCGTTTCGGTATCGAGTTGAACACCTTGGGATGCCACTCCCCTCCATGATTCCAGAGAACTTGGAAGTCCACTTCGAAATGCCTCGCCGCCCGACACAGGGGAAAGATCGGGCGGGTAAATGTACGTCGGATGGTCAGCAAGTATCTCTACGCTGGCTGGATGCATATCTTCTTGCCACCCATGCGTCGTTTTCGCATAGGTGGCTGTCAAAACCCAGAAAGCAATGGCGAAAATTCTCATACAAGCCTGTGGTAGACGATGCGCAACGGTTCTTCCATATTAATCCAAGCCATCGACCGAACCCGCGGAAAATCATGCGGCAGGAAACATGCGGTAGTAAATTGGATTCCATGCGGTGGATCGGTGAAATCTTTTCATGCGAATACTTAGGTTATAAATCCGGATTATTTCGTGGCGGGTTGTGGAATTAGTTCACGGTAATGTTGGATTGCGGCTTGGTACTCTTCTAATGATTCCCTTGGAAGAATCGCTCGACTCCGAGACAGTTCCTGTTCTACCCGTTGCACCAGAAAATTCTGTTGGTCCAAGGTCGGACGAAGCGGATGATCGGGTACGTCGAACCAGACCGGCGCACTATGCGCGAATCTCCATCTTCCATTCGCTGATTTCTGCCACGCGCGGAGTGCCACCCAGGTCGTCGCTGGAAACTTGCTCTTGATGGATGAGTCGAGGATTACCGATCCGTGGGGGCTCGACGCATTCTTGGTTAGCGTTGCTGATTGAGCAACACCGTTGATCACCCACTCCACCGATTCCACAGGGCCGTCTGCTTCAATCGTGGCGTCGATACGATCGCCGTTCGGTCGAACGAAAAGCATCGGTCCAGTGGTCACAAATGAATTGCCAAGTTTAAGCCCGTCGATCCATCGGTCGTAGTTGAATCCGCCCGGTGTATGGACGTAGACCCGACCAAACCCAATGGGTACCGGGTGGACGCCGGTCGCTGTACCTGCCGTCGGTTGCAATCGTAACCCGCAGTTTAGCAGCGCCCAATACGTTTGGTGGGTGAACTCAATCCATTCTTTTTCACCACCCGATTTTCCGTCCCCCAACTTCATCCATGGGGGTGCCGGTGTATTCCAATTCGAAAATGCAAACTCCGTACGCCACATGTGATTGTTTGCTAGCTCATAAGTCAATTGATTACCTAAAAGTGGTGGCAGAGTAAGGGCAAAGGGCCAATCATGCTTGTCCATATCTAGAAACGCTCCCTCGCGATGCGCTTGGTCAAGAACCTTCCGAACGGGAGGGATGCCGACGTTAAATGGTGTCTTATGATTCATCGCGAATAGCGCCCCGAGCGTGTGCGGCTTGCCATGGACTGAGAAGATTTCCCATTCGGTGTTCTTCGGCCAAATGACATGGGTTGAATCGATGGAAACAATTTCCGCCGGAAGTCTCGAATCGTCGCGATCGGTACGATCCCCAAGTTCCGCAGTCAACTCGCTGCGAGTTGTCCAATAGACCATGGGGAGTGCGACGTTAACATCTTCCGCCATCATCGGTATTCCAATTTGCCGTACCGGACGATGCACATGCGTATCTCCGCTGTACCAACCACGACTAGCCATATCGATCCACCGTCGCAAACGGATGGATAGAGGCTTGAGGTCCGCAGTAACAGTGATCTCCTGCGTCCATGGTAGGTATTCCTTACCTCGCTCCACGGTCACTTGATACCTTCCAGGAGTCAACCGAAGCTTGAATGGATGCGCCGAGATGCTGCTATGAAACTCGTTTGAGTTCGAATTGATCCAATTCTGTTTCTCATAGCGGATCACTTGACCGTTTGCTGTTGCAGACTCGGCAAAATGCCAAGTGCCACGCTCGGATCGTACATAGAGCCTAGCCGCAATCGGCTTGTCGGTAGCTTCGTCAAGAATTTCACCTTGAACAGAAATCTCTTCCGTGGGACGCCAAATAGTTTCGATGCGATCGAGTTCCGCATTGATTTCGGTACCTTGGTAAAACGAAAGCCAGCCATGGACCGATCTTGTTTCTCCCGATGGACAATCATCAAAGATGGGGTCGGAGTGGAGACAGGGGCAGGGTGCATTTCCCCAGGTTCGGTGGTTTTTTTGGAAACCTAGAATAACCCATTGGTCGCCTGCGCTGTTGCGGCACGCTGCGAGGGGTCCTCGAAATACCTTATTGTCGTTTGTTTGATCCTCGAAACCTCGCATGGATTTCAACATTGCGCACATCTGGACTCGAAGATCGCTCAACGTCGCACTGGTCCCATTAAACAACGACATACGCACTTCTAAATGGTCGCGATGTGGCGTCGCAATGACTTCATGGGCGATTTTGTTCGGCAATTCACGATGCTGCCGATAGCTGCCATCGGAATGATGCTCCCACTCGAGTTGGGGCAACCGGATCCCTTGTTTTGACCATACCGTATCGATATGCGTATGAGCCAAGTAGGTCAGTCCCAAATTCGACCAAATCGCTTCAGGAACATCGAGCACGGTGTAGCTGGTGCGATCCCATGGTGGAAAGATACTCAATTTGGTTTCGCGCTGCGGCTCGATTGCTCCGTCGAGAAAACCGATCCGAGGGTGCCTGCCACCGGGATACGGTAGCACCATGATTGGCGGATCGACTTCGGGCTGAGGCTGATTGTCCGGTCGGATGTCGAACTCTCGAAGCGACGCATCTAGCGACTGTGGATCCAATCCGGTAACTCCAAGGATTTCATCCCGGCTGTAGCGGTGATGCCACACCATGCTCTCCAGCCATTGCCTCAATTGCTTGGGATCACGAGTGGTACGCGTTTGGCCCGCGTCGATGGGAGTGGAGGACTGTTGCGCAGACCCCTCCAATGCAGACTGACCGCTGCATCGATAGCCGGTACCGAGTGCACCGGTACAACCTATGAAACAAGCAATGGATATGCAGTAGATCTGCATCCCGCGAGGTAGTGGGTAATCGGAGCGAGGAAGTGGGTAATCGGGGAAGGCCATAGAACAGATACAAGGAGGGAGTAATTGCGGCGGATGGAAAGGGGCTAGATGACACAGTGCGCTTTTTGAAAACATTCTGCGATTCCAGCGATCAAGGTACCCCGTTTCTCGTCGCACGAACAGCAATCAAGGGGTAACGAATTGCACCGAGTGGCTATGGATGCTGTACAATGTGCTGAATTGTCGCCCCGCACTAACCCGCCAGTATTAAACCCCATCGCTCTTTCAATCACCCCTGGAGCTTCATCGTGTCGTATGTCAAGGATCTGCGGCGATCTCATTTTTTTAGTTGTCGAAGCCTGTATGCGTTTGGTTTGGGGGTGTGTGCTCTTGCCAATCCGTGGTTGAACGCAGACGAGCCACAGTCATTAAACGCAACAGCATGGAAAAAGCATACGATTAACGATCAGTCCCCGTTTGAAGCTGTCGGTGTTGCCGATTTTAATGGCGATGGGAAGAACGATGTGTTTAGTGGCGATTCCTGGTATGCGGCTCCAGATTGGACGCAGCACAAAGTTCGAAATGTGCCACCGGGCACCAATCCACAATACCACGAAGATTTTGCCGATGCCCCTCTCGACGTTAACGGCGATGGGCGTGTGGACATCGTCACCTGTGCCTACTTTAGTCGAAGGATTGCATGGGTAGAAAACCCAACCGACCCAACGAAGGCTTGGATAGAGCACGAAATTGATTCTCCTGGATCCATGGAGACGAGCTACTTAATCGACCTCTATGGTGACAAGACTCCGGTACTCATTCCCAACGTTGGCGGTCAAGTTCTCTTGTACGAACTGGTCTCGAAGACACCGAAGGTGGAATGGAGAACTCGGAAGCTTGATCCAAAAGGAGCCGGTCATGGCGTGGGACATGGCGACATCAATCAGGACGGACGGATCGACGTGATCACTCCCAACGGATGGTACGAGCAACCCTCGGATCGTTCGTCTGACCGGACGTTTCACCCCGAGTTTCAACTTGGCACCGCTAGTATTGAAATCATAGGACATGACTTTGATGGAGACGGTGATACCGATGTCGCTTGGGGTATGGGGCACGATTTCGGCCTCCATTGGCTCGTTCAGTCCAAGGACGCAACAGGCAACAGGATCTGGGAGAAGAAAGACATCGACACGAGCTTTTCTCAGGTTCACACGTTGCATTTAGCAGACTTCGATGGAGACGGAGAGAAAGAGTTTGTGACTGGAAAACGTATCTATGCACATGCGAGTGAACCTGGTGCGACAGCCGAGCCATGCCTCTACCTCTTTAAATTCGACCGCAAAACATCTCAGTGGAAAAAGGGGACTGTCTATCGGGGTGATCCCGCACCCGCCGCACCTCTTAATCCTGAGCAACGGAACGCGTTGAAGGATTTTCGTCCCGGCTCTGCTGGAACCGGCTTGCAGATGGCGGTTCATGACATGGATTCCGATGGGGATATCGATATCGTAGCCCCAGGAAAATCTGGACTCTATTGGTTTGAGAATCCCTTGAAATAGCTTTTCAAGCGAAGGGGATGGATGCCCAA